>JAFYGL010000321.1 GCA_017543165.1 Victivallales bacterium
ATTTCTGCGCCACAGCATGAATTATCATGGCTTTTCCAAAGACTTTGTCACATCGGCTTTTACTGCATAAAAGCGTATTTGAGCATTGTCGCGCATGCGTGCGAACGCTTTGCTCAATGCTCAAATACGCTTTATTCCATGACCGACATTGACAAAGTCCTGGGAAAAGCAGAAAGTTTTCATGCCGTGGCTTCGAAAAGGAAAATCCCTTTCCAATTTCACGGCTTTGGCAACTTTACTCGAATCTACATATAGTGTGCCGTTGGCTCTCAAGCCTGAAAATTTCAGGGTGGCTCTCAAGCGTGAAAAGGATGGCTCTCAAGCGTGAAAATATTCATTTATCCCCTTTTTATCCACTTATGAGCGTAAATTCACATAATGTTCGGTCCAAAAAGAAAACCCCGACTTCCTAAGAAATCGGGGTTTATAAATTGGTGGTAGGACGTGGATTCGAACCACGGAAAGCATAGCTAGCAGATTTACAGTCTGCCCCGGTTGGCCACTTCGGTATCCTACCAAAAATCAGCAATTACATTTTCTTTTGAAAACGTGGCGTAAATTAACGTGTTTTTGCATTTTTGCAAACCAGCTTGCCTCAAAAAGTCTTTTTTCCGCAAGAAAATGCGTCATTTCAGGAGAAAATGAAAACTGCGCTGCCGAAAATCGGGAGTTTTATGCGCAGGCGTCCGTTGCCAATCCTGGAATATGGCTGGCTGCATTGCAGGGTGCGCTTGGCGAGAATCTCGGGCGACAGGCTGATTTCCATGTCGATGCCATGCTTGCCTGAACGGTTGTACGCCATCAGAAGAAGCTCGCCCTTGCTGGCGCGGCAGGCCACAATGCGCCCGCAATCCGCCTTCATGGGCGCAGGCGACAGCATGTTCATCAACAGAGCAACCGCCTGCGCCATGAACTCGCTTATGCCCTCCTTGCCGTATGTCATGCGCTCAATCAAGGCGTCCTCCCTGACAAGGTTCGGCGCCACATTGAAGAACGCCGCAGAGGCGGAGCCATTGCGCCTGAGCGTGAGCACAGGAATCTCCGCGGAAATGAGCACCTCCGCATCCACAGCCTCGTAACGGCCAGTGCAACGCTCGTCATCGCAGATTTCCTCCTGGCCAGGCATGAACGCAGCGGTGCCATGGAGGTGCGTGGGATTCCTGCGTTTGCCAGTGTCCCTCACGCCGAAGAGCTCCTCCAATCCAGTCACATCCTCGCATGCGATGAGGGAGACGCCCTCCTTGTGGAGCTGGCGTATCTTGTCCAGGCTTTCCTTTGCCATGCCCTTGAGAGGCGGCAGCACCAGCAAGGACACATCCTTTGCGCTCAATGTCACCAGGCATTCCTCAAGAATCTGGAAGCCAGGAGGCAGCCCCATCTTCCTGGCGGTCTGCGCCAGATACGGCACCACCTCGGAGGCGGTATTGCGCACATCGACTATGCCATACTGGGGATATTCCACCAGGAACTGCGTCTCCTTCTGAGCCGCCCGCAGTGAATTGGCGGAGGAGACGAAGGCCACATTCCATACTGGGGATGCTGGCTTGTGCTCGGCTGGCAGCCTCCACGCCTTGAGCAAGGCCTCGTTCCAGGGCCGCGTGAAGCCGCAAGCCTGGAAGCCGCACTTTTCCCAGTAGTGCAAGCCACTTGCGTCCCTGTGCGCCGTGGCATAGCAGAATTCAAACACATAATGCGCCATCTGCTGCGGGTAGGAAACAGGTCTTTGCCCAAATGGAGGATAGCCGTAATAGACCGCGCCATCGCCGCAGCCGCCGCGACCGCCGCCCCTGTATATCTCGGGGTAAATGCGGCTGCCTGGCAGCGCGAGCAGCGCCGAGGCCAGGAAATAACTGCCCCTCTCAAGACCGTAGTTGCATGAATACGGATAGTCCTCGTACTGCCAGTAGCCATCAATGTCAGTCGTGGACTTGGCATTCTGCAAGAGACGTATGAATTCGGGGCCCTTGAGGCAGCCCGCGTAGATATGTGCCGGCCCATATTGCGCGTAAAACAACTTTGGATTGCCCTGGCGCAGTTTTTCCAGCAATTCGCGCTTCTGCGCGGCACGGGCCTCGTTGATGTAATCCAGCCAGGCGGACCAGTGGTTCAGCGCCAGATAGCGGAAGCTCTCCAGGTCAATATGCTCGCCTTTCTCCAGTTCCTCCTGCAACGTCTTCAGCGGGAAACCAGCGTCATTGAGAGATTTGCCGAATTCAATGAGTTTCTCCAGCACAAAGGTCTTGTAGGTGCGAAGCCACAGGAGAGACATCTGGTTCAATTCGTCAGCCATATACACATAGTCCGCCTGATTGACCAGGTCCATATTGTCCGCCAGCAGTGACTTGTCCAGGCAGCGTGTTCCCAGCCACAGGAAATACTGCCGCTGATATGCGTGGACGGTTGGGATCACATTGTATTTTCTTGCGGCGGGAGGCAAGAAGTTTGCGGCTGCGAGATAATGGGGTGCATTGACGGACTTGCCCTTCCAGGTGTCGAAGCCGTCTGTCACAAGCCCGCGTGTTTCTGTGCGGGAATTGTAAAGCCATGGCAGGCCTGACAGCAGCGGCGGCGGCAATGCATTCTCCTGCCTGGACATGATTTCAAATGCGCAGTAGTCCTCTATGTCGCAGCAGCAGTCCTTGCCGCGCAGGCGCAGATGCCATACGCCGCACTGCAATCCCTCCAGCGCCTCCACCTCAAGGCACTGCACTGGCACGGTGCGCACACCAACTTTGATGTTTTCGCCATGCGCCTTGAAGGACAAAGTGCGCATAGTGCGCAGCAAGGCATCCTCCAAGGTCACCTCGAAGTTGCCGCCCACAGCATCCTTGCCGATTATGTTTATGGCGAAGCGTGGCGTTTCGCCTTCCATGAAGAAATGGTTGTATTTGAGGAAATCCAGCGCCTCCTGATAGCGTGGCTCGTCCTTGGGCAGGAACCTGGCGAATTCCTTTTCTGGCTGTGAGAGGAAATCCACTTTGGGCGTGGCGTCGACAATGCCCCTGCCTGAATAGACAACACTGCCATCCACCTCGAATATGGTCTCCGAAGGGGACTGTGCCAGTTCGGCATTGGGGCCGTGGACGTATGTTTCAAAGCCCAGCGCCAGGTCAAAATCGGCGTCTGGCTTTGCGAAGCGGACGCGCCTGTGGAAAGGCCAGTCCACCTTTTCATTCAGCACGCCATAGAAGAACTTGTTGGGCAGGCCTTCCGGCACCAGGACAATGCTTCTGCGGAAAAGGGTATGCCTGGTGAGGCTGTCCTTTTCGATGACGCTAAGGTATGGCCTGGCGAGCAAATCTGTCCTGAGGCTGCGATAATTGCCCTCGCCGTATGGGGTGTACTTTACGCCGCCGCTGAATGTCAAATCCGCCTCATAGCAATTGCCGAAGTCCTGTAGTTTGACATCGCAGAATATGGGGTAGTACGTCAGTTCATCAGGCATGGGAATGGTGAAGGACTTTTCCGACAATGCCTGTAGCGAATCATCCGTGAACACATCCCATTCCAGTATCTTCAGCACATCGAAGAAATGCATTCTGGAGAAGGCGAGGCTCCCCCTGCCCTCCTGTATGCAGAAGTTCGCCGTGAAGCCGAATGCAGTTGCGCTCAATTGGGCGCCCTTTGCAACTATCTCCAAATCAAATGGCTGGTTCAGCAAGGCATCGTCCATTTCAAAGGGGATTTCCTGCTGCGGGGTGAATACATTGCGGCGCACATAGCCATACTGGAACACAAAGTGGCCAGGCGACACC
>JAFYGL010000322.1 GCA_017543165.1 Victivallales bacterium
GAACTGACCATTCGCGGCTCTTTCATAATCGACAATACTATGCCTCGCGCCATTGAATTGCTTGAAAACCGCAGGCTGCAACTGGATGAATTGATTACCCATGTGCTTCCTCTTGAGAAGCTTGAGGAGGGAATGGCATTGATGAGGAGCGGCGAGGGAATGGAAATCATACTCACCATTGGAACAGATAAGGTCGAGTAATTGTCCAGTACTAACCAGAATGGCTTGGTTTGTTATTTATCCACAGATTTCCACAGATTTTCACGGATTATCCTCTGGAGATTTTGACGAGGCGCAGTTCTGCGCCTCGTCAAAATCACTTTCATGCAAGTTTCCAAAATGAAATCAGTGAAAATCTGTGGAAATCTGTGGATAAAATAGAAAAACATGCCTGATAGGCGGGGACTGAAGTTGCAAGGTCGAGTGAAAAATACAGGAGCGATTACAATGAAACTATTACTGGTTGGCGGAACTGGGACGATAAGCTCTGGCGTGGCAAAGGTCGCACTTGAGCGTGGCATTGAACTTACCATCCTGAACAGGGGATTGCGCACGAAGGCGGACCCCGTTGACGCAGAGGTGATTACCGTTGATGCCCGCGATGAGGAGGCCATGAACCATGCCTTGCAGGGGCGGCATTTCGACTGCGTGATCGACTTCATTGTCATGCTGCCTGAGCAGCTGGAGCAGTCCATGCGCATTTGGCGGGGCAAGACGGACCAGTACATCTTCATTTCCAGTGCCTCCGTTTATCAGAAGCCAGTGCTGAATCCCTTTATCACGGAGGAAACTCCTCTGGAAAATCCGTTCTGGGAGTATTCCCGCAACAAGATTGCCTGCGAAAAACGGCTTCGCGAGGAGATTGCCAAGGGCTTTCCAGGCGTGATAGTGCGTCCTTCGCTGACGTATTCGGACTTCCAGATTTCATTTTCGATGTGCCCTGGCACCACCACCTGGTCTTTGCTGGAGCGCATACGCAGCGGCAAGGAGATAATCGTGCAGGGAGACGGCTTGTCCCTGTGGCGCATCACGTACAACACCGACTTTGCAAAGGGCATACTTGGCCTGTGCGGCAATCCAAAGAGCATTGGCGAGGCATTTCACATAACCAATGATGAGATCATCACCTGGGACCAGATATACACGCAACTCGGCGAAGCGCTTGGTGTGAAGACCAACCTGTGCCACGTTTCATCCTGGAGCATTGTGAAGAGGTACGACATGTACAGGGGCATCCTTCTTGGGGACCATTCATGCAATGTGCTTTTCGACAATTCCAAGATCAAGCGCTTCGTTCCTGATTTCAAATGCGAGGTGCCATTTGCGGAAGGCGCCAGGCGCTGCGTCAAGTGGTACATGGCGCATCCAGAAAGGCAGGTCTATGACGAGGAATGGAACAAAAAGATGGATTTCCTGGCAAGTTTGGCATAGCATAGGGGTGCGACTTCTATAGACAGCGGGCAATCAACATAAGAAGAATGGTGAACGGCAGATGAATGAATGCAAAAATATGCGTTTTCTACCAAAAGGCATGGTGAGGCTTAATGGCCCTTTGGGGCAGGCCATGGACAGGGTGATTGAAGGGCGCCTGAAGAAGATTGACTACGATTTGCTGGTGGAGGCCTTCAAGTTGCGGAACGAGTCCGATGGCTATTGGCGCTGCGAATTCTGGGGCAAAGTCATGCGCTCGCTGGTTTACAGCTGGAGAATGACGCAGGACGAGGAGCTGCTTTCCCTTATCAGGAAAACCAAGGATGACATGCTCTCCACGCAGACAGCTGACGGGCGCATAAGCTCATATCCTGAGCATCTGCAATTGAGTGGCTGGGATTTGTGGGGGCGCAAATATGTGCTGCTGGGTCTGCTGGCATATTTTCATGAGGTTGAGCCAGATGCTGATGTGCTTGATGCCATTGCCAGGATGACCGATGATTTGCTGGCTTCTCCTGGACGTCTTCAGGACTATGGCGAGCATTTCGGCATTGCCAGTTCATCCATATTGCGTGCGCTTGTGGAGGTGGCCCAGGCCACTGGACAGGAGAAGTATCTTGCGGCGGCAAGCAAGCTGGCCGAGGCTGGCTGCTGCTATTTGCACAACATATTCGATGCGGCTCGCATTGGCGCACGGCCAGCGGAGATCGGCGATGCCAAGGCATACGAGATGACAAGCTGCTTCCAGGGGCTTTGCGCCTTGTACGAGGTGACCAGGGACGCGAAAATGCTTGAGGCGATAATGAACTACTACCAGGCAGTTCGCGACCAGGAAATCACAATCACTGGCACAGGTGGACTCAAGGACGCCAATGGCGAATTCTGGTATCATGGCGCTCTGCGGCAGATCAGGCAGGACGCTGGCGGCATGGGTGAGACATGCGTGACGGTCACATGGATTTGGTTCTGCATGAACATCCTTGGGCTGACAGGGGATTCCACTGTGGCGGACGAAATGGAGCGCAGCCTGTACAACGCGTTGCTGGGAGCAATCACGCCTGACGGCACCAACTTCGTGCATATCAATCCATTCCTGACAGGCGGTGGCTGGAAAAAGCCTTCCTTTGACCAGATAGGCCGCAAAACTGGAGTGCCTTTTGACGGGCATGACTGCTGCCGCGCCCAGGGGCCATACGGTCTTGCCGCGGCTCCGCTTTATGCAGTCATGGCGACGGGGGCGGGCTATGCCGTGAACCTGTATGAGAACCTGACGGCCCAGGGCATTTTGCGCATTGAGGGGGATTATCCAGCAAATGCCAATGTGAAGATTATCCTGGAGAAGGAAGGCCAATACGAACTGTTGTTGAGAATGCCAGGTGACTTCAAATGCAAGGTTGACGGGCTGGACACGCAATGCGGTAAATACCACCGCATCATGCGCAACTGGAAAAAAGGAGATGCCGTGGAGCTTTCCTTTGACTTCGGAGTGAAGCGCATAGTTTCCCTGGATACTGCGTTTCATTGTTTCAGAAAAGGGCCTTTGCTTCTTTGCCAGGAGCAGAATGGATGCTCCACCGAACATCTGGCGCAGGATGGCGACTTGATTGACTATGCCACAGCAGGATTGCGCTTTGCGCCAGAGAACACATTGCAGCTGTGGTTTCCAAACTAGTGGCTAATTGAAATGCTCTATTCCCCATGAGGTGAGGCAAGTGCCGCGTAGCGGCAGCGCCCGGCAGGGCGCAACCATGCTTAACCCCTGGCAAGCGCCCGCAAGGGCGCGCAGCCTGGGGAATGCGCCAGACCAGAGACTGCGCCCGTAGGGCGCTACTAAACCTGCCCCAGTACTCTTCCAAGCCATGCTTCTGTTGCGCCCTTGCGGGCGCAGACTGTTTTTGGGCTCGTCCCCAGGCTGCGCGCCCTGCGGGC
>JAFYGL010000323.1 GCA_017543165.1 Victivallales bacterium
ACCCGCTCCACCTGCCCGCCGAAGTCGGCGTGTCCAGGAGTGTCAATGATGTTAATGCGATAGTCCTTGTAGCAGAAGGAGCCGTTCTTGGATGTGATTGTGATTCCCCGCTCCCGTTCCAGGTCGTTGGAATCCATCAGGCGTTCCGCCACCTTCTGGTTGTCACGGAAACTGCCGCTGAATTTGAACAACTGGTCCACCAGCGTGGTCTTGCCGTGGTCCACGTGTGCAATAATGGCAATATTGCGTATCTTACTTTGTTCCATCGTAGGTTGTTAATGCTAATTCCCCCATGCAGGCTGGCTGTGCTAACCCGCGTCAGCCTGCGTTGATCTGTAACTATCCAATGCCACTCATATCAGGCATGGATTTTTTTATCCACGGATTTCCACTGATTATCACTGATTACCATTGTTAATGGAATCCGTGGAAATCCGTGGATAAAAAATATTATTTCTCTGGCTTTGCAGCAGAGGCGCCGATGCGCAGGCGCAGTGCATTCAGCTTGATGAAGCCAGTTGCATCCGCCTGGTTGTAAACGCTGTCCTTCTCGAAGGTGACGATTTCAGGATCATACAGCGTGTAAGGTGAGCGGCGGCCAGAAATGAAGCAATTGCCCTTGTACAGCTTCAGGCGCACTTCACCAGTCACGTTCTCCTGGCTCTTGGTTATGGCGGCCTGCAGGAATTCACGCTCTGGCGAGAACCAGTAGCCATTGTAAACCAGGTCGGCATACTTTGGCATGATCTGGTCCCTGATGCTCATGACTTCCCTGTCCATGCAGATGGATTCAAGTGCACGGTGCGCGTGGAAGAGGATGGTGCCGCCAGGAGTCTCATAGACGCCGCGGTCCTTCATGCCAGTGTAGCGTGTCTCCACGATGTCAATACGACCGATGGCGTGCTTGCCGCCCAGTTTGTTCAGTTCGCGCATGAGGTTTGCGGGAGAGAGTTTCTTGCCGTCGATGCTCACGGGAATGCCCTTCTCGAAGCCGAGCACGATGTATTCCGCCTGGTCGGGTGCCTTTTCCACTGGCACTGTCAGCACATGGCATTCTTCTGGCGCTTCCTGCCATGGGTCTTCCAGCGCATAGCCTTCGAAACTGATGTGCAGCAGGTTGCGGTCCATTGAATATGGCTTTGACGCATGTATTGTAATCGGAATCTTGCGGTCCTTGGCGTAGTTCACCAGGTCTGTGCGGGACTTGAATGTCCAGTCAGGGCTGCGCCATGGGGCGATGATCTTGATGGACGGGTTCAGCGCGTATGCGCTCAGTTCGAAGCGTACCTGGTCGTTGCCCTTGCCTGTTGCGCCATGGCAGATGTATTCCGCATTCTCAGCCTTTGCGACCTCCACAAGACGCTTGGCAATCAAAGGACGCGCAATGGACGTGCCCAGGAGATACATGTTCTCATAGATGGCGTTTGCCTGGAACATGGGGAAGATGTAGTCGCGGGCGAAGTCCTCTGTCAAATCCTCGACGTATGACTTGATGGCGCCAGTGCCCTTGGCCTTTTCGTCCAGTCCGTCCAGTTCCTCTTCCTGGCCTACGTTGGCGCAGTAGGTGATGACCTCGGCATTGTATTTTTCCTGCAACCACTTCAAGATACAGGATGTGTCCAGACCACCCGAATAAGCAAGTACTACCTTCATTAGAGATGACTCCTTCTGATTTTTACCAAGTTTAACAACGCGCCGCATTCAACCAGAACGCAACGTCGTCAACACATTTACAAACAAGTGCGGTAATATGGTGTTTTTCCCTTGATTTTCAAGCAGGAAACTGGCAATTTGATGTGTGCATAAAGTCACAGGCACAGTCCTGCTATGCCCGCCAGTATCATAATCATGCCCAGTATCTGCAGCGGAGTCCGCTTTTCCCGCAGCAATACTAGGGAATACAGGTCAAATGACACGATGCTGGAGGCGACTGTTATCGGATACGCAATTGCGCCGACGCCTGCCACGGCCAGACTGTTCATGCCTGGATACATCAGGAATGTGGAAGTGAGTATTTCCGTTGCCTGGAGTATGACTATGCATAGCCACATGTCCAGGCTGAATATGCTGTCCTTGATGACGGACGGCAGTTTTTTGCCTTGTTCAACAAGTGTCTCGATAATGGTGCCAGACCCCAGCCCCAATGAGAAATATGTCGTGCGCCAGATGCTGGAAACCCCTTCTGCCTCTGGAAAATAGGAAGGCAGGTTGCACAATATCTGGGTGCAGCCAGTCACCATCATCGCTATGAATGTCAGCAGCTTCCACTTGCCTGTCGCGTTGTTGCTTTTGCCTATGTTGTACAGCACCAATGCCCCGATGATGAGAAGCACGCCGACCACATTCCAGACGACGCATCTGGCATGGAAACATATTACGCCAAACACAAACGGACATACAAACGCGCTTTGTATAAGGCTCCATATTATGCCGTTTGGCCCACGCTCCATTGCCTTTGACATAAGGAACAACTGGAAGAAATTAAGTATGCCGCAAATGAACAGCGAAGCAAAGGTAATGCAGTGGGGCAAAGTCGGCACATCCTTCGGCAAGCCAGTGAGCAGCCCAAGTGAAAGGCACACAACTATGGCGGCCAGCGCACTGTAGAACAGCATGATGGGCACATCGATCTTGCGCTTCGGCGCCCAGCCCATGACCATGCCGTATATGGTCCAGCCCCATCCGACTATTGCCATGTAAACAATGCCACGAAACATATTTCCGCATCCAATGGTAAAGACATTGAAAAAGCCCATGCCTCAATTGAAGCATGGGCTAAAATATGGCATCTCCAACCAGAGTCGAACTGGTGTTGACGGGATGAGAACCCGTTGTCCTAGGCCACTAGACGATGGAGACTCATTTCAAAAAACAGCGATACTATACAGGCAATTCCTCTTTATGCAAACCGCCAGGTCACATTTTCACAGTCACCGATGAGAAATATGCAAACTTATGAGACTTTTTCCTTTTGCTCTGTTCCACATTGCCTATCCTCATGGGGAACAGAGCGTTTCCCTTATGAACTAGTGTACATTCTTTGGATTCTTTTCCCAGAATGGATAGGTCTGCAGTGGTTTTGAGTATCCCTTGAGATACTCGAATGTGAAGGTCTCCACATGCCCGTCCAGCATGCTAACGTTGACCTTGTCGTTATGGCGGAATGTGTCAAGCCTGTAGAAATAGCCTTCCGATTGCGTGGCAGTGTTGTAAAAGCCGTCTGAACCATTGTAAGTGGCGTTGTAATAATCATTCGGACCATTGGTATTGTATTGAGTTTCTGAAAGATGCGCCAAGGACGAGGGGGACTGGACCTCCTGCAAATACCAGAAAGGCCTGTAATTACCGTCATTCGGCACACCGCCAACCTGGTAATATGGCACTCCATATTGTGTAGCCCAGACATAATACGGCAACTTCGCATGGGCTGGGCAATGCCATATTCCAGTCTTCTGTTCTTTCGTCAAAACCCCCCAGCGCTTGTATTCAAGAACGGAAGTGCCTGTATATTGCGAGGCATAATATCCCCATGGCATGGGGTTGGTCCCGACCCAACCCATTTTCTTCCTTTCCGAAGAACAAGGAATGATGAAATCCTCCCAGTCTTGGCTGTACATATTCAATGCCAACTGAAGTTGCTTCATATTGCTGGTACATGAGATAAGGCGCGCCTTGTGCCTGGCTTTGCTCAACGAGGGCAGCAGCATCGCCGCCAAAATGGCGATAATCGCAATCACAACCAGCAATTCAATCAATGTAAAGAATCTCTTGTGCATGTTACGCCCTTATGTATAATTGTTACAATAAGAACTTATTTGCAATTTTACCAAACTTTTTTGAAAACGCCCATTGCGTTTTCAAAAAAGTTGTCAGTGTACGCCGACTAACGGTTTAATTTGGTGTTCTTTTCCCAGAATGGATAGTTCTTGGGGGATTTTGTTCCCAGCAACTGCTCGTATGTCCATGTCTCCACATGGCCGTCAAGCATGCTTATATTGACTCTGCCATTGTGGCGGAATGTATCCAATCTATAAAAATATCCTGCGGATTGCGTGGAGGTATTGTAGAATGAGTCCGCACCATTATAGGAAGAATAGGCATAGTACTCGGCGGGACCGTTTGTCAGCCACTGCGTCTCGGAAAGATGGCACAGTTGAGAGGGATTTTGAGCTTCCTGCATGTACCAGATAACCTTGTAGTTGCCGTCGCATTTTGTTCCGCCAACCTGATATACTGTTGTGCCGTACTGCGTCGCCCATGCGTAATATGGCAGTTTTGCGTGCGCAGGACAATGCCATATTCCTTTTTTCTGTTCAGCTGTCAAAGTGCCCCAACGAGTATTGCTCAATACAGAGCCCCCAGTGTAAAGAGAAGCATAATGACCCCATGGGGTTGCCGTGTTGGAATCCGTCTGTCCCATGCCCTTTTTGGTCGCGGCCGAAGGGACAATGAAGTCATCCCAATCCTGGCTGTACATGCACAATGCAAGCTGAAGTTGCTTCATATTGCTGGTACATGAGATAAGGCGCGCCTTGTGCCTGGCCTTGCTCAACGAGGGCAGCAGCATCGCCGCCAAAATGGCGATAATCGCAATCACAACCAGCAATTCAATCAAAGTAAAAAATCGCTTGTGCATAATACTCCTTATGAATAAATGTTTACAATAAGACTCCAATTGCAATTGTATCAAACTTTTTTGAAAACGCAATA
>JAFYGL010000324.1 GCA_017543165.1 Victivallales bacterium
ATACCATCGCTCCGCTTTCAGCTGCCACTGCCCCAAAAGCGGGGCGATGGTATCGCCCCGCACTGAACACTCCACAGTCCACTGTCCACTTTATAGCAAAGTATATACGTTGTTTACCCGAACGCAACTCTTTGCGCCCTTGGTAAGCAGTTTTGGCGTACCGCCTGCCGCCTCGATTTCCATGAAGCGGGTGGGATCGCAGTATGCGCTGAAGCGGATGGGCTTTGCATCGCTGTAGGGCTGTGCGGGATCCCTGTCCGCCAAATCAATATAGTCGCAGCCTTCAGATGGTGCATCCGCAGTGCGTTTCACGGAGAAGCCCCGTTTCTTGTCCACGAACTCCAGCCATTCCACATTTGGCGCCATGCCAAGCTGGAAGCGGAAATCCGTTACCATGTCCACATCGCAGACATTGCCGTTCACATGGCGGTGGCAGGAGCTGTCCCACTGGTAGAGGTCCCAGATGCTGTCCTCGGCGGGGCGATGTATCTTCAGGACGCATTCCTCGCCGCAGTCAAACTGGCAGAGTGACCATGGGGCCACGACGGCCTGCTGGCGGGTGTAGTCCTTGGAGCCTATGTACTCCAGACCTTCCACTATGCTGACTGACATCTCCTTCCCGCTGCGCTTGACTGTGATGTCGCGGGACAGAATGAACGGAAGCCCCGTGCCAGAGGCGTTGATCAAATCCACCTCGGCCTGGAAAACGGCATGGTTGCTCTCCTGGAGGACAGGCAGCCAGCGCGCCCCTGTCAATGACGGGGGCACGCGCCAGTCGCCTGTGGAATACTCATAGCCCAGGGACGAGCCTTCTGGCGCAGGCCACAGCCCGTCCCCGCCTGGATTCACATATCCTTCCCTGGTGCTGAAGCCAGTGATAGCGTCGATATTGACGCGGTTCAGCACCTGCCCGTCCATAAATGCGAATATGCGTCCTTCAATATCCAGTGCAATAAGAACGCCGTCCCTTTCGGTGCCGACGATTGCCAGGCGACGTCCTGCCTCGCGTATTGCGGTTATGAGTTCAATGCTCTTCATGATGTTATCTTCCTGCCTTGATTTCTTCCCACAGTTTGTTGAATGCGGCCTCGCCTTCCTTCTGGTCCACCGTGAAGCGTGAGTGCTCGAAAATGCGGCGTTCGATGAAGATGCCAGGGTTCTTCCTTATGCTTTCTGGCAGCATTGGATATGCATCCTTGTTGGGGCTGAGGTAGTATGTGTATTCAATGTTCTGTGCGGCATTTGTGGGGTCGTGGATGAAGTTGATGAAGGCATATGCCAGGTCGGGATTCGGCGCGGTTGCGGGGATGACCATGACGTCGCAGCTCATCAGAGCGCCTTCTTCAGGAATCACGAATGCCAGGTTGGGGTTCTCCTCGATGATCTGCATCAAGTCGCCTGAGTAACCCATCACCAGGTGGAACTCGTTTGAGGCAAGGCCGTTCTTGTACTGCTCATTCTCGAACTTGGAGACATTGGCAGCCCAGCCCTTGATGATTTCCTTGGCCTTCTTCAAATCCTCGTCCTTTGTGCTGTTGGGGTCCAGCCCGGCGGTCAGCAAAGCGGCGCCTATGACTTCCCTCTTGTCATCCAGCAGGGTTGCCCTGCGCTGCAAGTCCTTGCGGTCAAACATGGTCCAGCTTGGCTTGAAGTCCTTGACGGTATCCTTGTTGTATCCGATGCCCGTATAGCTCATGGTGTATGGCACGGAGTATTTGCAGTCCTTGTCAGGCATCACGGCCAGCACTTCCTTGTCCAGGTGTTCCAGGCAGATCAGCTTGCTATGGTCCAATTCGGCGAGTTTGCCGTTCTGCACTAGGGAATCCACCACATAGTGGCTTGGGAAAATGATGTCATATCCAGTTGCGCCAGCCTGCAGTTTCGCCACCATGGCCTCATTGGAATCAAACGTGTCATAGACTACACGGCAATTGTTTGCCTTTTCAAAAGTGCGAATCAAATCGGGTGAAATGTAGTCAGCCCAGCAGTACAGATGCAATGTGGGTTTGGATTTGCATCCAGCAAACAAACCAAGCAGCACACAAATTGCAATTTGAGCCAGTCTTTTCATTTTCTTTCTTTCTCTCCATTAAGTAAAAACACCATTTATCACAACGCTTTCGGAACAGGCACCCCAATAATGCACCTGCCCCTACGGCAATTCAACTATGCCATGGACCGTGCCTTGTCCGCCGCGCGCTTGAAGCCCTCCCTGGCGGCGTCAATGAAGCGTTCATCCACGCAAAGAGCCAGCCTGATGTAGCCTGGGAAGCCAAAGCCGCTGCCAGGCACCGCCAGGATGCGCTCCTCGGCCAGCAGGTTCACAAAGTCCACATCGCCCATGTTGCCTGGCACCTTCGGGAAGAAGTAGAACGTGCCTGCTGGCATTGTGTATTCGATGCCCGCATAGTCCAGTGCCTCGGCCATCTTGCGGCGGCGCACGATGTATGCGGATGCGTCCGCCTGCGTGCCCAAAGCCGCCATCATGAGGCGCTGTCCCAGGCATGGGGCGTTCACGAAGCCCAGAATCCTGTTTGTCAGCACCAATCCCGCGATGAGGGACTGCACATTGGGCATCTCTGGATTCGCGGCCACATAGCCCACGCGCTCGCCAGCCAATGCCAGGTTCTTGGAGAACGAGCCGATGACCACGGTATATTTGTACAGCGGCAGCACGGGCGGCACGCTTGCGCCGTCAAATGCCAGGAACCTGTATGGCTCGTCCGAAATCAGGAAGATTGGGCGGCCGTACTTTTCAGTTGCGGCATTCAGAATTGCGCCCAGCGCCTTCAGTTCGTCCTGGCTGTAAATCACGCCAGTGGGATTGTTCGGCGTATTGACTATGACAGCGCGTGTCTTCTCGGTGATCGCCTTTTCAAAGCCAGACAGATCCAGATGGAAGCCGTTGCTGGGGTCTGAAGGCACTGGCTTGAGCACGCCGCCGTAGTTGCCCACATAGAAGCCATATTCCACAAAGTACGGTGCTGGGCAGAGGACCTCTTCGCCCGCTGTCAGCACCGCGCGGAAGAAGGCGTTCAGCCCGCCAGCCGCGCCGCAGGTCAGCACCAGGTTGCCGCCTTGCAGTGAAATGCCCTGCTCCTTGGAAAGGTATGCGGCGAGTGCGGCACGTGCGTCATGATAGCCCGCATTGGGCATGTAGCCCATGCCCGCTCGCTTGTTGACCTGCTCGGGAAGCGCGGCCAGC
>JAFYGL010000325.1 GCA_017543165.1 Victivallales bacterium
CAAGATTCTCACCTACGGCGACTTCATGCCAGAGGCGCGCCGCTTCACATCCGCACTGCTCCAGGTATGGGGCGAAGGCGACAGGAACGGCCGCGTGTTTGAATTCCCGAAGTGCGACTTCCACGTGTCCCAGGAGACCTTTGACGATCCAGAGCAGTACAAGATATATCTTGAGGCATGCGAACTTTCCTCCAAAAACGGCTCCACCTACTTCATCTTCGACCGTGACGAGGTCACACTCTCGGCATGCTGCCGCCTGCGCACCACCATTGACGACAACCGCATGCTGGCGCACCCCGAATCAATGCGTTTCTGCGGCTTCCAGAACGTGACCATCAACATCCCACAGGCCGCATACCGCGCCTCCCGCAATGGCAAGGCAACATTGGAAGGCCTGCTGGAGGAAATTGACAAGACCATGGACCTGGCGGTGGATGCGCACTTGCAGAAGCGCGCCAAGATCCGCGAGATGATGTCAGGCCCTGGCACTCCTCTCTGGCAGATTGGCAAGAAGGCATGCGACGGGCGCCCATACGTGGAACTGGACAAGGTGACGCACATCATCGGCCTTATCGGCGTGAACGACGCCATCAACTTCCTCATCGGCAAGGAAATGCACGAATCTGAAGAGGCCTTCAACATGGCCCTGCGCGTGGTGTCCCACATGTATCTGCGCTGCAAGGAATACACCAAGAAATACAACCTGAAGTTCACGCTTGAGGAATCGCCTGCGGAATCCGCGGCTCGCCGCCTGGCGAAGACGGACCTGGTCTTCTTCAGGGAAGAGGCCTCCAAAGTTGTGAAGGGCGACAACGAGGATGTGGCATACTACACCAACTCCATCCACCTGTCAGCGGATGCGCCGATATGCCTGGTGGAGCGCATAGAGAAGCAGTCCATGTTCCACAGCGTCATTGAATCAGGCGCCATCATCCACGCCTTCATCGGCGAGGAGAAGCCAGAGCCAATGGCGATTGCGGAACTTATACGCAATGTTTTCAACAGGACCCAGTCCGCGCAGGTGACACTGTCGCCTGAGTTCACATACTGCAACCACTGCGGTTACCAGACACGCGGCCTGCTGGAGACCTGCCCAGAATGCGGCTCCAACGAAGTCGTGGGCGAAACCCGCGTGGTGGGCTATTTCAGCAAGATACAGAACTGGAACAAGTCCAAGCGCTATGGAGAACTGGTGGCTCGCCAGCGCGGCATGTACCGCGTCTGCACTTGCGAGGACTAACTCGATAAGACCGAGACGGCCTTGCCGCTACCAGGCAAGGCCGATTTCGGCCCTGCTACAATCTGTTTATTTCAAAGAGGCATAGACAATGAGCAACAATCCAATGCTGGTACATGTTTTTGGCAAAAAGACCTGCGCAAAATGCGCAATGCTCAATAAAAGACTGGACGAACTGCTGACAAAGGATGAATACAAGGGACGTTTCGTAAAGGTTTACAATGACCTGGAAACAGAGGACGGCCTGGTGAACTTCTGCCTGGCGCAGTGCCTTAACCCCAACCGCGTGCCTGGCATGGTGGTGGCGCGTGTGGATGAAAACGGCAAGTCGGAATACATCCCCAACCCCGATCCAGAGGCCGTGGACCCAGTCTGCAAGCGTTCAAGGCTGTATAACTATCTTGGCATACAGACCGACTATTCAACCGAGGGCAAGGGCATCATCACACCCCAGATGATACAGTCCATACTGGACAAGGCACTGACCTTGGCATAATCCTCCATGGAAAGCAACGACATAATCGAGCAGCTTTCCTCGGATGACGAAGTGCTGGCGAGCCTGGCCATGAAGGACCTGCTCGCCAGGCAAGATGTGGGCGACATAATAGCCGCATACATGGATGCGCCAGACCCGAATCTGAGGCGGCGCATCCACCAGTTGTCAACCATAAATGAAAGACGGCTGAGAATCAACGTGGATTTCAAGGAGGCACTGCTGGACAACCGCAGCAGCTTCTGGGAACTGGCCGTTGCAATCAACTGCATTATCGACCGCCAGACCTCGCCAATGCAGATCAACACGGTGATGGAGCGCTATGTGGCGCAGCCAATGGAGGTGGTAAAGAGCATCACCGCATTCGCTAAGTTGATGTCGGACACAGGCCTCCACACCGAGAATGTGCCATTGCACTGCCTTACGGACTTCCTGGTAAACGACGTGATGCTCAACAACTACGGCGACGAATGCGGCGTGGCTCTTGTGGCGCAGAGACTGGGGGCGATCTATGGCTGGCCCCTTGTGATTGGCTTCTACAGGAACGCCCTTGCCCTGAGGGACAGGATGTTCAATGTGCTCCTGCCTAACGAATGGGGCGTGACACATGCGCTGACAAAGGAATTCCTGCCGTTGGACAAGCATTCCTTCGCCATTTACTATCTGGGGCAGATGAGGAACGCCGCCACCGTGGACCAGCTGCCTATTCTCATGACAAAGCTGAGCTATCTGATACACACGGCAATCGTCTTGAAAAAGTGATTTATGGCTGGTAAGATTGGAATCATCAACATCGCCTCCCACAGAGAGACTTTTGAAAACTACGTGCATGCCGTCGAGGCGGCTGGAGGCCAGGCGGAAGAACTGGTTCCAAGCGCAGAACGGGACGAAGTGCAGCGCCAGGCCGACAGTTGCGACGCATTCATTTTCATAGGCGGGCCAGACTTCAGCCCAGAACGCTACGGAGGCATTCCACACCCCGCAATCAAGAACCTGCTGGACGATGTGAAGGAGGAATACTGCTTCGCATTGTCCAAGGCCGTTGTATTTGAAAGAAAGAAGCCCTTTCTATGAATATGCCTGGGCTGCCAGCTGCTGAACATCATCTACGGCGGCACTTTATATGAAGATTTGCATAGCCAGGTGCCAGGCGCATATTGGCACGCCCGTCACCCTGGCTTCCCCAAACTGGAAAACATGCACAGGGTGGCATTTACGGAAAACAGCCCGCTGAAGGAACTGTTCGGCTGCGAATGGCTCTGCGTAAACAGCTCCCACCACCAGTCTATACGCAAGGTGGGAAATGGGCTGACCATAGGCGCGAGGGCGGACGACGGCATCATCGAGGCCGTGTACGGCCCCGACATGGAACACCACTTCGTGCTGGGCCTGCAATGGCATCCCGAACGCCTGCATGACAAGGTCTTTGGCCACGCAAAGGTGTTTGAACGCCTGGTAAACTTGTGATTGCGCAGTTGGGGCGTCCATGTGGGCGCCGTTTTTTTTGCGTTGGCGCGGTCGTGGCGTCCATGTGGGCGCCGAGGCGGCGCCCACTCAGGTTGGCCAAGTTTCTGAGCGCGGCTCCAGGCATATCCACTCAGGTTGGCCAACTTTCTGGGCGCGGCTCCAGGCATATCCATTCAGGTTGGCCAACCTGCGCTGTTATCCAACAGACGAAGCCATACAACTTGGCCAACTTGAGTGAGCGCCGCTTCGGCGCTCACATGGACGCCAAAACCGCGCTTTCTGTGGCCACGACCGCGCTCACATGGACGCTACAACCGCGCCAATATCATTATTTTTTTGTCTTGAAGCGGGCCAGGAGCATTTCCATATTCGCCATTCCCTGTTCCTTTGAGACGCTTTGGCTGCTGCCGACTTGCTCTGGCGTCTTGTAGTCTATGTTTTCGTCTGGTATCTCGTTCAGGAAGCGGGACAGTTTCTTGCAGCAGTAGGCATTCATTATCTTGCGGTGCGTGGTGTAGGTGAAGAAGAGCCTTTCCCTTGCGCGTGTCATGGCGACATAGCAAAGGCGGCGTTCCTCCGCCTCGTTGCCTTCGTCCAGCGCCATCTGGTGCGGGAAAAGCCCCTGTTCGAATCCCATGATGAAGACGGTGGGGAATTCCAGCCCCTTCGAGGCGTGGACAGTCATGAGATTCACGGCGTTCTCGTTTTCCTCGCCGTCCTTCTTGCCCTGCTTGTTTTCCTGAAGCATGATTTCCTGGAGGAAGTTGGCAATGGTGCCTCTGTTATGGTGCGTCTGGTCGTATTCATCCAGCGAACTGAGGAATTCCTCTATGTTTTCCTTGCACATGATGGCATTGCTTCTGGGGCGGTACATGTTCGGCAGTTTCTCGATGTAGTGCAAATCATCCACCAGCCGTTTGACGCGCAGATAGATTGCGCCTGGCTTGTCCGCCCCCTGGGAGCAACGCCTGAATGCCTCCGCAAAACTTGCGATTGACTGCTTGTTTTCAGGCGAGCAGTCCTTGAGGAAGTCATTGTCCGAGAGCAGTTCCAGCAATGGCTGGTGTGTAATGACTGCCAGTTTGTCCAGTCGTCCCAGTGTCGCGTCTCCAATGCCTCTTGGCGGCACGTTCACGATGCGGCGGAATGCCATGTCGTTCTGTGGATTAGCGGCCAGTTCCATCATGCTGATCAAATCCAGTATTTCCTTGCGCTCGTAGAAGGATTCCGAGCCGCGTGTCAAGAATGGCACATTCATGGAGCGCAGCGTCTTCTCCAGCACACGGGCAAGACTGGTGGTGCGATACAGCACGGCAAAGTCCCGCCAGGCGTATTTTCTATCCAGCAGTGTGCCCTTGCAGGCGAGATTGCGTATTGTGGTGGCGATGAACTGCGCCTCCTTGTGCTCATCCTCGCAACGCACGCCAACTGGCTTCTCGCCCTCCCCGTTGGAGGACCACAAGTTCTTCACGCGGCGCTGGCTGTTGTGTGCAATCACGCAATTCGCCGCCCTGAGTATGCTGTTTGTGGAGCGGTAGTTCTGCTCCAGGAAAATAACTTTCGCGCCTGGGAAATAACTCTCGAACTGCAGGATGTTCTCCTGGTTTGCGCCGCGCCAGCCATAGATGGACTGGTCATCGTCCCCCACTGCGCAAACATTGCGCCTCTCGCCAGCCAGTTTCACCGCCAGTTCCAGCTGCACGTGGTTGGTGTCCTGGTACTCGTCTATCATGAGGAAGCGGTACAGATTCTGGTATGAGGCAAGCAAATCTGGGCAGGTTTCCCAAAGTTCCACGGTGCGGCACAGCAAGTCGTCGAAATCCATCATGTTCATGTATTTCAGGCGTTCCTGGTAGCGTGCGTACACGGAGCCGATGACGGTGGCGTTTGGCATGTTGGAATCATAGACCTGCTGGGGGCTGAGCATGTTGGCCTTTGCCATGCCGATGTCCGCAAGCCATGCAGTGGGGTCTATGCCGCTGTTGGCAAGATTCAGTTCATTGGCGATCTCCCGCAGAAGGCCGTGCCTGTACCCGTCCGTAGCCAAGGTGAAATTCTTTGTGAATCCGATTTTATCGGCATGGCGCCTCAATATGGAAGAGCAGAGGGAGTGGAATGTGCATACCGTTGGCAGTTCCTCGGGATTCACATCGGGCAATGCGGCAATGCGCTCCTGCATTTCCTTCGCCGCCTTGTTGGTGAATGTGACCGCCAGTATGGAGGAGGCGGGGATGCCATGCTCCAGCATGTTTCCCGTGCGCTGGACGATGACACGTGTTTTCCCAGTGCCAGCGCCCGCAAGTATCAGAAGCGCACCGTCAATGGTATCTACGGCTTCCTGCTGTTGTGGATTCAGTTTAAAACTCATTTGTCCTTGGTCACATTCTTCATTGCATCGGCAAGCATTTCAAGCGCCTTTTCCCTAGGCGTGTCCTTGGGGATGAAAATTTGGTCGCCGAACAGAATCTCCACCTTGGAAAATGGACGCGGTATCTGCAAGCGGTCCCAGCTTTTCAGCTGCCAATAGGAACTGCAGTTAATCGACAATGGCACTATCGGAATGCCATGTTTCATGGCGAGAACGCTTGCTCCTGAGTGAGGTTCATACCTGGGTCCCCGGGGACCATCCACGGTGATTATAGGCGACAGACCGCGCCCAATGGCATCCGACAACTCATGCAAGGCATGCAAGGCGCCTTTGGATGACGAGCCACGCACGGGTTCCACACCAAATTCCCTGACCAGCCCAGCGATGTACTCGCCGTCCCTGGAATTGCTGATTAACGTGGTGACATACTTGGATAGCTTGCTTGGCAACAGCACTGGCAGCGAAATAAACCTGTTATGCCACACGGCGAAAACAACCACTTTCTTCCCTTCAAGATATGCCTCGGAATTTACGCAACGCAGCCGTATTGTCTTGGCATATATCCGCAATATCCAGGCAATCAGCCATAGCAGTGGCCTTGGTAAATTTTTAATTTTCTTAAACGAGAACAATCTCATTTTATATCTTCTTAAGATAAATTATACTACCATTTAATTCCATAAATCGAACACTATCCAAAAATTGCCGCAATTGAAGGCTATCGGTGCTGACATCTATGTAAGGTCCATTTTCGTTTACATGGTAACGTGCGTCCGCCGCCTTTATGGCATAGAGCAATTGAGAAACCTGCTCTGATGTGAATTGCGTTGAAGGCATGGCATTCATGGCAGCCAGAAGCAGATACGCATCGGCATTTGAGGGCGACCATTCAATTGCCTTCATGAGTGCGTTTCTTGCCTCGGCGTCTTTTTTAAGTGCATAAAGAGCCTGTGCGCGGCGCAGGTGGAAGCCTGTTCTGTGAGGTCCTCTTTTTACCAGCAAATCCGCCGCCTGCAAGCACAACTGCCATTTTTTCACATAACTTGCATCGCTCCATTCCCTGGTGTAGAATGTGCCGTCAAAATATATTCGCGGCGCAGTTGTATTGAAGCGGGACGACGCAAAATGCCCGAACATTTTTTCGGGATTTTCGCAGTCCCTTTGCAATGAGTAGCCTTCGATGGAGTGCAGGAATGCAAGCATAAGCAGGATGTCCAGGGCGGCGCCTGCATATCCCGCTTTGCGATTGGGGAGGCAATCCCCTTTTGGCACAATGAAAGCCATTCCCGCCGCGACTAGGTAGAATGTGCCTGGAATCAGTTCATTGAACTGGAAAAGGCTGTGCACTGACCAGGCAGCGACGCCTATTGCGGACAGCAGCGCAATCTTGCCTTTTGCGGAATACCTGCCTTCTCGCATGAACACGAAAAGCCATGGCAGCAGATAGAAGGCAAGAGCCGCAAGGCCGCCAGGCATGCCGCACTGGCTCAGCAGGGACAGCGGCAGATTGTGCGGGTCGCGTGTGACCTCCGCCTCCGCTGGCTTGAGGCGCATGTACCAGGGGAAATATTCTCCCAGCCCAGCGCCCAGCAATGGCTGCCTTGCAAAGATACGCACTGCGGTCTTGTAGTAGATCATGCGGGCGGAGGCTGTCTTCAAATCCCCCCTGCCCTTGCTTAGGCTAGCGGCAAACACCAGCAGCGCCGCCAGGCAAAGCGCGGCAAGGGGCATTGCCAGGCGCAATCTGGAATTGCGCACTTTTGGCAGGCAGCAAAGCGCAATGCCAATGCCAGCCGCCGCGCCAACTGCGGCCCCCCTGCTGCCAGACCAGTACAACGCGCAGGCATACAAAACCGCAGCCAGCGACATGGCCATTGCCGAACCAAGACGGGGCTTTTCAAAATGCCTGCCTGCATTGTTGCATAGCAAAAGGCTGAACGGCAGGCAGAACAAAAGGTTTGCGGCATAGACATTTGGGTCGGCGAATGTGCCGTAAATACGTGTCTGCTCCAGTTTTGCGGCCATTGTCCCAGACACCTTCATCACGCCCTGGGCCGCAAGTTCCATAGTCGCCTTACGATTTTCCTCCAATCCTATAAAGTGCTGGTACCAGCCATGCAATACGCAGAGGAGCCCCATTGCGCCGATTACATTGACCAGTGCTGGCGCCAGTTTGTCGTCATTGTGCAGAGTAATCCAGATAGCCGCGCACAATGCAGTCGCGCCAGCGATGTGCTCCAGCCAGTTTATTGCATAGTCAAGTTCGGTGCTTTTGAACAAACTCAGTGCGCCAGCCAGCAAGAACAAAAGAAAAGGCAGAATCGGCAGCCAGCGTCGCGGCATTTTATAAAGCAGGCCGGCAAACAACAGAGCCGTCCCGCACAAGGCAACCAATATGTAGTTGGGCAGGCAGGTAAAAAAAAGCCACTGCCAAATATCAAGGGGGAAATTAGGTTGCTCTGCATCGCCCATTACCGTACAGAACTTCAGCGGCATCAATACCAGCAGCAAGCAAAGATAGTAACGGTA
>JAFYGL010000326.1 GCA_017543165.1 Victivallales bacterium
GTCCCTTTAATCCCTTTAGTCCCTTTAGTCCCTTTAGTCCCTTTTGTCCCTTTTGTCCCTTTTGTCCCCGCAAGGGGTAGAGTGACCGATTATGGGAACTCCTGAAGAATATTGGTTTGTCCAATTATTCGCCCTGGAGTGCCTGTTGCCTGTATTTGCCAGGAGGCGTGCCGTAGCATTTGGAGAACATTGCTATGAAATGGCTTGTGTCGCAGAAACCGCAGACCTCCGCGATGTATTTCAGGCTGGATGGGCTTGTGGAGAGCATCTGTCGGGCGTGCTCAAGGCGTTTGTGCAGCAGATAGTCTGTTGGGGAATATCCAGTCAGCCTTTTGAAATGTCTGTAGAATGTGCATATTGACAGGTGGCATAGCGATGCCAGGTATTCCATCTTGACATTTTCGCAGAAGTGCAGATTGATGAACTGCAAGGCAGGTGTTGCAAGAGAGCCAACGGGGGCGGAGGCGGGCAAGTTGTTTCCAGCACGGGCGATTTCAACGAACATGGCGAGGAACAGTCCGAATGCGCACAGGTGCTTGCCTGGTAGGTTGCTTGAAAGCTGCTCCTCGAATTTGACCGTGAGGTTATAGACAGTTTTAAGTTGTTTTTCATCAAGGTGCAGAATTGGCTTCTCTGCCTCTGGCGATTGAAATGAGGGATCAAAGAAGTGCTCCAGGCATTTAAGATTGTAGCCGTCCAGCGGTGGAATTGGCAGCGAGTTGGCGTTGTAGATGATATTGGTCAGAGCCAGGCAGCCAGTGTTTTCGTAGGCATGGACTATGCCTGAATGCAGCAGAAGCACATCGCCTCTTGTGATACGATGGCTTTTACCGTTTGCCCAATGCAGGGTGTTGCGGCCTGCACTGGTGATTATTGCCACCTCCGAATAATCATGGTCGTGGAAATTGAGGTTGTTGTGCTTCCCCTTGTAGATTCTTTTTACTGCCAGACGCAGGTGTTTAAGATAAAATGTATTTTCCTCTAGATGAAATAATTTTGTTTTATTAACCATTATGGAGCTCCTTTCAATTGGAATTATTAATTGATAGAAATGTAATTTGTTTTGATACGATTGCAAATTGTATAAAAATGGCTTGGTTGTAAATTTCTCATCGTTTATTTATAGGAGGGGACTGCATTGCAATCAGGCTTTAAGTACGAAACAAATCATGCATACGACAACACAACAATCCTTCAAGACCAAGGGGCATCCGTTTCTTGTGGATTTCGGCAGGGACGCATTTGCGACTTTGGAACTGGAATATGAACTGGCGAAAGATGTGGAACTGGCGGTTTGTGTTGGTGAAAAACTGGATGCGGCTGGTCGAATAGAGCGCAATCCAGGTGGATTTCGTGTGTTCAGCGAGTGCAGCAGGCATTGTGACATGGGGCATGGCTCATTTCTCTTTCCCGTGGAGAGTTTCTGCAATCCATATAAGAAATCCAGCAAGAGCCAGCATTTCATAGACCTGCCGTTGCCTCATGGTGCAAGGGGCGAGCTTCTGCCGTTCCGATATGTGGAGGTTGGTCCATGCGAAGGTAGTTTCACCTTGCGTAGAACCGAGTACTTCTGCGATTTTGACGACAATGCCGCCGACTTCAAGTGCTCCGACGAGCGTTTGAACCGCATCTGGGAATTCTGCAAATACAGCATAAAGGCCACGGCATGTTTTGGGGTTTACATTGACGGCAACCGTGAAAGGCGCCCATACGAAGGTGATTCCTTCATCAATCAGCTTAGCCATTTCTGCTGCGACAGAAACTATGCCATAGCAAAGGACACGATTGACTTTTTGTTCCAGCATCCGACTTGGCCAAAGGAATGGCGGCTGCTCATGCCTTTGATTGTGAGGGACTATGTGCTGTATTCAGGCGACACCAATTCAATTGAAAGATGGAAAGACCACATGGAGAAAAGTCTCCTCCTGGAGTACGCCAATGAGGACGGGCTTTTGAACGATGTGCTGCTAAAGGACAATCCAACTGCAATGCTGAGGGACATTGTGGACTGGCCAAATGTGGAACGGGATTCATACGAATTCGGCGAAATCAACACAGTTCCCAATTCATATCTTTACGGCGCACTTCTGGCAGCGCATTGGCTGACAGGCGAAAAGCGTTTCTCCGAAAGGGCCAATGTGGTCAGGAACGCAATGAAAAGCCTCATGTTCAGGAACAGGCGCTTTGTGGACAATCCAAAGTCCACGCACACGGCGCTCCACAGTGTGTTCTTCCCGCTGTATTTCGACCTTGCGGACATGACGGAGGAAATGAAGGCAATTGTGCTGTCGAAGGGAATGGCCTGCAGCGTGTATGGAGCGCAGTTCCTGCTGGAGACATGCTTTAAACATGGGCTGGCGCAACATGGAATTGACCTGATGACGAGCACGGGTCTCCGCTCCTGGCAGAACATGCTGGACAAGGGGGCCACTGTCACAATGGAGGCGTGGGATGATTCACTAAAGCCCAACCAGGACTGGAACCATGCCTGGGCAAGCGCGCCAGCCAACATCATGCCCCGCTTCATCGCGGGCATCAGGCCAGTGGAACCTGGTTTTGCCAGATTCGTGGTGGAACCGAATCTATGCAATCTGGAGTGGGTGGAGGCGAGGCAGCCTACGCCCCAGGGCGAAATACTCCTGCAAATGCAGGCGGGCAGACAACTTCGTCTTGCAGTGCCTGAAGGAACTACGGCCATTTACAAGGGCATGGAATATGCCGCTGGAATTCATACATTTTCTATATAGGGTTGAATGTTAAAAAATGGAGAAAACAACAATGAAAAAGCATTTTACGTTGATCGAGTTGCTTGTAGTAATCGCAATCATCGCCATCCTTGCTGCCATGCTGCTGCCTGCATTGAGCAAGGCACGGGACAAGGCAAGGCAGACTTCCTGTACAAGCAATCTCAAGCAAATTGGCTTGGCGTTTGCTATGTATGCCGACAGCAACGATGACTCCTTTCCACCCATGGAAGTCCCAAAACCAGTTGAAATGACTAGTGCAGAGAAGCCAAATGTGAACTGGGTGTGGATTATGTGCAAGAACAAGTTTCTCCATGGTCCCGAACTCATGTGCGCCGCAATGTTTCCAATGAGCAAGGCTTCGGGCAAGAACTACTACAAGACGGGGCACATATCGTCCGATGCCGAACTCAACAACAATGGCGGAACCTACCAGATGCTTGACTATGGATACAACCGCGGTATAGCCACAGGGGACTTCTCTACACCGCCAAAAGGCGTGGGTCGCACAATCAACACGCCAAGTGACTGGTACATGCTGATGGATTCAA
>JAFYGL010000327.1 GCA_017543165.1 Victivallales bacterium
CACAGTTCAGGCCGCATGAGCGCAATGACATCATGCACATTCAGCAGATACGGCTGCCTGCAAAGCAAGGGCGCAGTGTAGGCCATTGCATACAAGGCGGAATAATCCATAAAGGGAAGAACGCACTGCTGCCAAAGAATGCGACACCCCGCATTGCGCGTCAGTGCGCCAGAACGGCACAGCCTGCAGGCAGGCAGAATCCGCTGCAGCTCCTCCGCCTCTCTGCGCACTGCACGCTGCACGCCAGATTCAGGTTCGCGCACTACCGTGGCGTCAAGCAGTATGTCTACATTTTCAGCCATTCAGGAAAGCATCATATTCTTCCTTCGTCATAAGCCCTTGGGCAGGAACCGCATCCTTGATACGGCAAATCCATCCTTCCTCCTCTGGCTTTTCATTCAGGAGCGAGGGATTTTCCGACAATGCGGCATTGCCCTCCAGCACGATTCCTCCTGCTGGAGCGATAAGCTCCGTGGCCGCCTTCTGGGATTCAAGAACACAGAGAATGCCATCAGCCTCTATGCGTGCGCCTTTTTCAGGCAATTCCACAAAATTTATCTCCCCAAGCTCATCAACTGCAAACTGTGATATTCCCACGGTCGCAACGCCCTGGCCGTCAATTTCAATCCACTGGTGTTCCTTGCTGTAAAGTTTCATTTTTCTTTCCTTTATATTCTTTTATAGCAATAACAATTGCAATTCCAATCCATATCCAGCGTTTGCTGAGGACATCGTCCCACAGCATGCTTCCGAAAATTGCGCTAATCCAGCATAATGCCAGCAGATTTCGTCTTGGCACATAAACGAGATAGAACAGCATAAGCAGCATTGCAGGGACACCAAACAGCGTTGCCAGATTGAGGTACTCGCAATGGGGATCCATATATCTGCAGAAGCTGCCCAGATCCTTCTCGGAATTGTAGAATCTAAGCGTCTCGGCTGCACTTTGCACATTGACGCACTGTGGATAAAGTTCGTGCAATTGCTCCACACTGCGGCCCAATGGCCTTATTGTTTTATGGTGCCATCCTTTAAATATCCCCTCCTTTATTTCCCAATCATCGCCGCTCAGCATTCTGAAATATGCGCTCTGGTGAATGTTGTACATGCCTGGCTGGGTGTTTATGAATGGGAAATCCCCTTTTAGCGGGAAAGTGACAAAGAGCACCGTGATTTCAAAGACGCAAATCACCAGCGCCAGCGCAGTCAAAGCCAGGCCTTTTGCCCATTTCTCGCCAATCAATCTGGATATTTGGCTGGCGAAAAGAAACAGCAGCACACCAAGATAAAGTACACCATGCTTGCTCATGGTGCTGGCGATTGGAAGCAGATTCGCGCCCAGAAGCAGGAAATACGGCAGCTTGCGCCTGGCCTCATCTATGCCCGCCGCCACAAGCAATGCCCCCAAGGCGCAGTACGGGGCCGCCAGATTCGGGTTGCTGAATGTGAATGAATAGCGCCTGGCAAGGAAAGGCATGCTGCTTTCCTCCATCTTGCCATACA
>JAFYGL010000328.1 GCA_017543165.1 Victivallales bacterium
ATTTACATATTTCAACGGAGGTTTGTTTATCTCACGAGGAACAGGGCAGCACGCCATCCGCACAATTTCCACCGATGAACTTATTCTGATTGTCTCTGGTACGCTGGACATTTTCGAGGAGGAGCGAAACTTCCATCTTTCAGCTGGAGATTTCCTACTTTTGCGACAGGGGAAACGTCATGGTGGACTTTCGCCATATCCCAAGACACTTAAGTTTTATTGGCATCACTTCCTGCCCAAGACCGAAGAGGCAAAGTCGGAATTGGAAATGTTTCCCTCAACGGGCAATCTTTTCTGGATGAAAAACAGCTTCCAGTTAAGCAGCCAGATCCTCTCACTTCAGCAAATCAGAGACGAATGCCCCGAGAAGCAACTGCTCCTTGACGCCCTCTTCTCTGGCTTGCTGCTTGACTTGAATATCCAGCCAAAGCAGGAAAGCAGGCATGGCAATCCACTTGCCGAAAAAACGAGAAACTATTTTCTCATTCACTATGCAGAACCTGTCTCCACTTCGACGGCTGCCTTGGAATTCGGCTGCAATCCCGATTATCTGGGGCGAATATTCGCAAAATGCTACGGGCATACGCCTGGAGATGAATTGCGCAAAATCAGAATCGCCAGGGCAAAACAACTGCTGAACCTCTCAAATATGACATTGAAGGAGACCGCCGAACTCTGCGGCTACAATGACATATCCTATTTCCATAAGCAGTTCTTCAGGGAAGTCGGTATGACACCAGGTCAATGGAAAAGACTCTCTGGCACAGGACACGTGAATGCCAACTAGTACTTATTCTGCGGCGAAGCTATCCCCTGTTTCCATTGGTCACTATTGGATATGCGTTTGTATTTGCATGATGCCCCTGCTCATCCACAACCTCAAATCGCATGTATTCGTCTCTTTCTGGCACTGGGAAATTTGCCTCTGTTAGATATTGCCCCTTTGGAGCGACGGCAATTTTGCCAAACCTGAATTTCGTTGCCATCTTTATCATCTTCGCGGGGGAGCATGTAATTGTGACCTTCCCGTTCTCCACGTAGAGGGAATGTATTTCAGGACCTGTCGAGGCATAGAAGTCACCCTTCTCAAGCGCGGCTATGGCAGAGCCGTAATCTAGTTTTTCCAGCTTGAGCATGCACCATCCCCTGAAGCAGTGCCCGAATTCCTCAGGACCGTTCTTCGTATGAGTGTCATCTGCGGCGATGCAGTGAAGCATCTTGCCGTGACGCAGCATCCAGTCATATATGGCTGGATTGTACTCATCCACGCCAATGCCGAAAAGAGAGCATGAATTGAATATCTCCATGGCAAAAAGCCCGCGGAAATTACCAAACTCCTCTGGCGACACCATGGAATACGCAGGATGATTAAGGCAGACCAGAAAATCATATTTGTTCGCCTCGTCAATCACATGCTGCACAAAAGCCATGTCAAAGACCTTTTTGCATGGCGGCCCCGCCAGCGCCACGCTGCCCGCACGCCATTTTTCTCCGTGAATCACAGTTTCCTTGTCAAAGCATACATGCCCCACATTGTGGGGCTCCCTGGCGTAGAGATTAAGCTCTATGGTCTTTGCGGAAATGTATTCGCGGGGCTCCAGCACGGCGTATTCCATGCCAGTTATGGGCAGGAAATCCTCATCCGCCAAATCCGAATGGTCAACTATGAGCTCATGGTCAGTATAGGCTATTATGCTGTATCCCTGGCTTTTGTAGTGTTCCTTCAGCTCGGCAGGCGTCATTGTTCCGTCCGAAACCGTTGTGTGCGTATGAAGATTCGCCTTGTAAAAGCGTCCCTTTTCTGGAAGAAGATAAGTTCTCATTTTCGTTTCGTTCTGCGTCCCATAAGGGTAGGTTCTCGCTGGGACCTATGGGACATATGCGACTTATGCGACAAGTTGGCAAGTCCCATAGGTCCCATAGGTCCCATAGGTCCCAGCGATGGTGCAACAAAACCACACCTACCTGTAATATTCACTTCTTTACATGGAAAATGTAGGCCTGGCCGGCAATCACGTTTATGGTATCTCCATTGCGGAAGGTGCCCTTCATGGGGCCTACAATGGCCTCCATACGGCATCCTTTAGGCAAGATGACCTTCTTGGGGCCAGAGGACACCGCATACAGCGTGAGTGTGTCATTGCCAATCCACCACTGGTCATTCAGATTCTCTCCATAGTGGAAAAGCCCAGCCTTGGCAGTCAACTCAAGCATCAACTCCATTGGAAGAGCCATTTGCGTGGCAAAGTAATGGACTGCGCCATCGATAGACTTGCTGACAAGCATCGGGCGGCCCGCCTTGTCCTTTCCAAGAACGTGGTCAAATCCCCTGACGGGATAGAACCATGGCGTGCACAAAGTCGGATTTCCCCAGGATTTGCCCTCGCCATATTGCATTACGGGATTCATGAGTTTATCCTCCATGGCCATTTCAATGCCAAGAAAGTCGGCGCATGCCTTGGCGCATGGTGTCTCTCCAGGGTATGTGGGGCCTGCGGCATACAGCCACAGGACAGTCGCCTTTTCCTTTGAAAAGCGTGCCATGAGCTGTGCCCGTTGTTCCTTGGAAAGAATGACAGGTGCAGTCATGATGTAGAATTTATGCGGAGGCACCAGACCCTCCTCCAGCAAATCCTCAACCACAAGCTGCCTGTAAGGAATGGCAAGTCTGTTGATATTGCGGTTCAGATAAAGAGTAGTTCCGTTGACGATGGTGTCCCTGCCATTGTAGCGTGTGTAGTGCACGGCTTCCCTGCTGCCCACTATGGCCATCTCCTTGGGGGTGGTTCCTGCCACTGGCGGCAATGACATATATACACGCTGCTGCGCAGCCAAGGACTCTAGCAAGGATTTTTCGCAGTACCAGTCATTGAATTCAAGAATGGAGCGGCTGATACCTGACGCAAGCATCATGCCCATGACGCGCACAGTGTCCGCAATGGATTCAAATGGCTTGTCATAGTAGCCATATTGGTATTCACGCTCGTTGGAGGTCAGGAAGGTTCTTCTGTCCTCCTCTATGTAAACCAGCTTGCCCCTAAG
>JAFYGL010000329.1 GCA_017543165.1 Victivallales bacterium
CCTTGTTGGTCAACCTGCTTGGAGTTGCCTGGGGCTTTGCCGTCCTTGTTGGTCAACCTGAGCGAGCGCCGCTTCGGCGCTCGCATGGACGCCGCGACTGTGCTAGCAAATGCCGCGCTCGCATGGACGCCGCGACTGTGCTAGCAAATGCCGCGCTCGCATGGACGCCGCGACCGTGCTAGCAAATGCCGCGCTCGCATGGACGCAGAGACCGGGCCCGCATAATTCTTTTACAAATCATGACTTTGGAAGAAAATATATTTGATTTGGTGGCCAGGACCTCCACTTGCCTGCCAGAAGATGTGGAGGCCGCCTTGCTTCGTGCAAAGGAAGGAGCCGCCGAGGCAAGCGCTGAACGCAATGCGCTGGAGACCATGCTGCGCAATGCGTCCCTTGCCAAGGAGAGGCGTCTGCCCATTTGCCAGGACACAGGCGTATTGATATTCACGATAAAGGCGCCTGCGGGATATGCCCATCGTGCCTTCGAGGAGCAGGCAAAGCGAGCCGTCGCCCGCGCAACGGCGGCTGGCGTGCTCAGGCAGAACTGCGTCGAGACACTTTCAGGTGTCAATACAGGTACAAACATCGGCATTGGAAGCCCTGTTTTTCATTGGATTGAGGAAGACATTGACCATTTGGATGTTACGCTGATGCTCAAGGGCGGAGGTTCTGAGAACATGGGGGCGCAGTACAGCCTGCCTGATGCACGGCTTGGCGCAGGGCGCGACTTGGAAGGAGTGCGCCTCTGCGTATTGGATGCGGTCTGCCATGCACAGGGAATGGGCTGCGCCCCTGGCATTCTCGGCGTGGCGATAGGCGGGGACAGGGCGACTGGATACGAGGAAAGCAAGGTCCAGCTTATGCGCAGGATTGGCGAGCGTAGTCAGAATCCGCAGCTGGCCGCATTGGAGGAACGCATCCTCAAGGAAGCCAACCAGCTTGGCATCGGTGCAATGGGCTTTGGCGGCAGGACCACCTTGCTGGATGTGTTTATTGGCGAGCGTTCCAGATTGCCCGCCTGCTATTTTGTCAGCATATCGTATATGTGCTGGTGCTGCCGTCGCCAGCGTGTGCAACTGCCCTTGTGATATTATGTTCAAGCGCCTGGCATTATTGATATTGTTTGGGGCGATGGCGGCCCTTGCGGTGCCATACAGCCTGAAACTGAATTTGCCAGAGCGTGCACAAGTTTCTTTCCAGGAGCAAATCCCCAAGGACGCCACATCCCTGCGCATTGCATTCAAGGTGCCAGATGATTTGCCGAAAGGCTTGTTTCTCAGCGTGTTTGCCAAGGACCAGGATGCGCTGTGGCGTCAGATACGCGTGCCATTTCCCGCCAGTTGCAAGATTACAGTGCCTCTTGCAGGCGGGGCGGCAGCCCAGGCATGGCAGTGCCATGGGCATCAACGTCCTTGGAATTGCCTGACACGCCCTGTGGAATATGGCGTAATTGTGGAACTGGATACAGGCGACCAACGCAAATACAGCGGTGAAATCCAGGTCGTGGAAGTGGCGCCTGTTGTGGACAAGGGCTTTGCCGCGTCTGGAAAATTGATGTTCTTGAACCAGACGCAAGAGGTGAGGCAGGGTGATGTATGGGAGGCCAGTTTTGCATTGGATTGCTGGCCCAAGGCACCTTTTGATTTGGAGAAGACAAGCCTCGTGGCGAAGATAACTGCGCCCGATGGCGCAATCCACAAGGCGAATGCATTCTATTACGAGCCATTTTTGTATGATGAAGAGGAATGGGACAAGACAAAGTGCCTGCTGCCATGGGGCGCACCATGCTTCAAGGTCAGGTATTGCCCCGAAATGCCAGGCGTTTACAAAGTCGCATTGAATGGCGAGATTGACGGCTCGAAACTCGCATTGGGCAACTTTGCATTCACGGCAACGCCTAATCCAGATTATCATGGTGTGCTGCAAGTTGACGAGCGGCACAGGCAGTACCTTAAATACAGCGACGGCACACCGTTCACGGGCATTGGAATGAATGTGCGTTCACCTTATGACAACCGCTACAGGGAAGTTGCGCCATATTCGCCATGGCTGGACCAGGGGCTGTCCATGTATCCCAGGCTTTTCCGCAAATACAAGGAATGCGGCATAAATGTGGTCGAGGTATGGATGTGCTCCTGGTGGCTGGCATTGGAGTGGATACCAGATGCGCCAGGTTTCCACGGCGTGGGCCACTACAACCAATACCGTGCCTGGATGCTGGACTACATCATGGGACTTGCCAAGGAAAACGGCATAAAAATAATCCTCGTTATCAACAACCACGGCAAGGTGGCAATGCACTTTGACACGGAATGGAAGCGGAACCCCTACAACAAAATCAACGGCGGCTACCTGGACAAGTGCGAGGAATACTACACCGACGCCCGTGCCAGGGCGGATACAAAAAAGCTGCTGGACTATATTGCCGCGCGTTGGTCTGCATACCCGAACCTACTGGCATGGAAACTGTTCACCGAATTGGATTTGACTGGACCTGACATCGAATACTACAAGAGAACACCTACCATTGCGGAATGGCACAGGGAAATGGCGGAGCATTTCAAAAGTGTGGACAGGTACCAGCATCCCGTCACCACGCACTGGATGCTTGGTTATTATCGCATTGACGAGCGCACCGCAAATGTCAGCCAGCTGGATTTTCTCACTACTGATGTGTATTACAACCTGGGCGCAGGAACAAAGGGCATGTTCAAGATGATGGACGCCAGCCGTGACTTTGCCATAAGGCACAAGAAGCCGCTCATCATCACTGAATATGGAGGTTCTTCGTATGCGGACAGCATGGAGAGCCTGGTGAAGCAGGTGCCGTCTGGCATCTGGTGCGGCTATTTCAATGAGATGGGCATAGTCCCGATGTACTGGTGGTTTGCACTGGTGGAGGACAGGAATCTGTACAGGCACTATGCTGCATTGAGCCGCTATGCCCAGGGCGAGGACCGCAGGTTCATGTCACGGCAGCTTGTCCCCATTCCCGAGACCCGCTTGGAAATGCGCGCGCTTGTGGGCAAGGGCAGGACTTTGGCGTGGATTTATGACACGGATTATTTCTATAGCCAGAAGGAGAATGCAATGCCTGCCTTGCATGAGAAGAGGCAAGCGTCAATACCAGTGTCATTCCAAGGCAGGTGCCGTGTGGAATACTGGGATGCTAACGCGGGTGAGATAAAGGCGGCAATAGAGGCCGAGGCCGCAAACGGCAAGGTGCTTGTAACCTTGCCAGCATTCAGCATGCATTGTGCGGTCAAGGTGGCGGCATTGTAAATATGCGGGCGCCGAGGCGGGGATAGCCGTTTCTGGCTTATGCGCGGGTGTTTCGCGCGGCCAATGGCCGCGCGTCAGGACGCGATGTTTCCATGCGGCTGTTGTCACGCGCGGGTGTTTCACACGGCAAGGCTGCGCAAATAAAGGCGCGTATGGCATTCCCGCGTCCTGATGCGCGGCCAAATGGCCGCGCAAATAAAAAAAAATATGGAAGAAGAACAGGAAATAGTACAGGAAGAACGGACCTGGCATATCACGCTTGCCTACAATGGCACGGCGTATAGCGGCTGGCAGGTGCAGTCTGCGCACAAGACGGTGCAGGGCGAGTTGCTCATGCGTCTGCGCCTTATGCTTCAGGAGCCAGAACTCAGGGTGCTCGGTTGCAGCAGGACCGATGCTGGCGTGCATGCGCTTGACCAGCATGCCAGCTTTACAGTAAAGGGGCATGATGAACTGACGTCAGAATGGCTTCTTTACAAACTGAACCGCTGGCTGCCTGAGGACATACTTGTGAAGAATGTGTGCATTGAAAAGCCAGGCTTCAATCCACGCTATGACAATTTCGGCAAGGCATATACATATTGCATCTCTCCAGGAATGAAGACCAGCCCCATGGCGGCGCCCTTTGTGTGGAAGACGCCCAAGTCATTGGATGTGGAGGCGATGCGCAAGGCCGCATCCTTGCTGGTGGGCGAGCATGACTTTGCCTCATTTGCCGCGAATCCAGGAATTGACATTGGCAGCACGGTGCGCAAGCTGTGGCGCCTGGAGGTGCTGGAGAAGGGAGGGCTGCTTTTTGTGAACGCGGTTGGCGAGAGTTTCCTGTACAAGATGGTGCGTGGCCTGACTGGCTATCTGGTGCATGTGGGGTCTGGCTATGCGGCGCCAGAGGAGGCTTTGCGTGTGCTGGAGGCGAAGAACCGTTCCGCCGCGGCGGACAGTGCGCCTGGCAAGGGGCTTTTCCTGGCGAAGGTTTTTTGGAAGGAGAATGAATGGCGTGAATACAGCCCATTGCTTCCGCCGTTCGGAATATGAGGATTGGAGGTAAAAACAATGCCGTCTGACACAGAGTTTCTTGATGTTTCACCTAGAATAATACCCGTTGGCAAAAAAGTACGCATACGTGTACGGGCGCTTTTTTTCCAGAAACAACCTTCATTTCTCCAGAAGAATGGCGATACGCTTTTGCTGAAAGGCTTCTGCGATGACAAGCTCCTGATGGACGGCGACATCCCCCA
>JAFYGL010000330.1 GCA_017543165.1 Victivallales bacterium
ATCAGAATGCCCGCGGCGCATGCGCACAATGCCACCGCACTGGCCTTTGAAAATTCCTTCTTGGGGAGGAAGTGCAGCAGGCAGACAAGAGCATAAATCACCAGCACTGCAAGCACAGCCAATTCAAGGCAGAACAAAGACATCCCTGCGTTTCTGTCTCGCAAAAAAATGGGCAGGATTATGCCGTATGCAAGGGTGAATGCAAACCGTTGCAGAGTGAACAGCAGCGTGAGCGCAAAGAACGCGCCCTGCGCGGGGTCGTCCCAGAAGAAGATTTTTCGGATTAGGTGCTTCATATTCCTCCAAAGCACATGAATATCCCTAAATAATTATGCATCATCTGCCTAAGATGGCTTTTACCATGGCGTCATCCTTGTCAATGAGTTTGACGTTTTTATGCTTGGGCAAGCCTTTGGCGGCGTTGGCAAAGGTGACGATTCTCCCGCCACCTTCAAGGAAACGCCTGAATTGCGATGCACGAAGTGGATTGCCCATTATCTTGACATAAGTTTCCTCTGGTGCCTCCGTCATAAACAGCACATCCAGATGATTCAATATGCCCTCGTCCATTTTCTGGCTGCTTATGAGCATTAAATCAATTTCGGGATTTTTGTCCAGTTCCAGCATTTGGCGGATGCCTTCCACCGAGTTTTCAAGAGCATGGAACCCGACGTGCAGAGGATGTGGCTTTTTGACTGGATAAACGGGAACCGGCTTTACGCCCGTCACGGCATAGACCGCGCCTAGAGCTATGCATTGCGTCGATTCGTATGATTCAGGATGGCAGCCAATGGCAATGACCTTGCCCTTGCCAAATTGCCCATGCAATATTGCGTATTCACCAAAGAAATTCGTCTCTGGATTGTCAAAACGGCTGACCACGCTTTTATAGACGGCCAATCCCTCACCCCAGCCCTCGCCAGGCTTTTCACCAGGGCATGGGATTGGCCCAGAAACGAATGGCACCAAATAGCGGCCAGGGGCTATATCCAGCACCTTGCCTCCTTTTTCTGAAATGTCCACTGCAAGCATTGCCGATCTGCCGCCAGCATTGGGCTTGCGTCCAAATGGAAGCAGACGGATTCGGTTAGGGGCATTCAAGGCACATGCGAATCCAGCGCATATTCCAAGATAGGAGCCACCGTTCTTGACGAAATCCCGCACGGCTGCCGCGCCTTCCTCATGCAACGATTCATACTGGGTGGGAGCATAGCCGCCAGGGAACACCACCAGGTCAAAATCCTTGAGTTTGCCTTCGCGGATGCCCTTTCCGTCAATGAAACCCAGTTGCACTTGTGGCGAATATTCAAGGAGGCGCACCCAGTGGCGCATTCCATTCCCGTAACTGCCCTCATCAATAAACATTGCCGCCCTGACCTGGGGCTGCTTGGCGGCCTGCGGGCATTGAGGCGTGGCGCAGGATACGCCAATTACTGAACAGATTGCCGCAAGAAGGGCTGCCTTGATGATGTGCATTTTGAAAAACGATTCCATGATAGTAGTTGATTTTGTTTAAGTTATGAAACAATGCTGATTTTCTTCATTTGCAACGGTGACATTTCATTTGCCGTCATCCTTGTTTTTCAATGTTTCGTGGCAATACAACTGCCAGGGAAACGTAACGATGTCGAATACAAGAGAAAAAGGAATGTCGCAGATGATGCTTATGGAATTCAGAGAACAATCAAGCCAAGGCGGCATGAACTCGTCTTCCCTGCTCCATGCCTCATCCCACAACGACCTGTCAATGCGGAGAATGTTTCCGACTGGCAACTCGTTGCTCTGAGCACGCATTTCTCCGCTATGCACCTGGGCGCGGCAATACAAAACAGTTCCACAGCCAGAACAGCAAATGACGACAAACAGTAGGCAAAGTATAATGGAGAGGTGTCTCATTGCACTGTATTGCTTCAAAGTTCTTTTCCCTCTCCTGTAATGATATTCGCGTAATGAAGATAATGGGGCTGTTGTAAAACCTTATTTCAAGGCTTTGCCTTGCTCCAACATTAACCTGAGTGAGCGCCGCTTCGGCGCTCACATTGAAGGTTTTGCAACACACTCATTAGGCGTATTAGCAAAGGCCGAAATATTCGCGGGTTTGCAGGAGTGATGCGCGGCTTTCAAGTAGCGGGAAGTATTCCAGTCCCACATATCCGTCATAGCCGCCCTGCTCTATTCCCTGAAGGATGAATGGATAATTGGTCTCGCCCTTCTTTGGTTCATGGCGGCCAGGCACGCCAGCCACATGGAAATGCCCGATTCTGGGCAGGTTATGGGTTATGAACTCAAATTGGTTTCCTGTCATGATAGTCATGTGATATATGTCATAGAGCATTTTCACATTGTCAAGACCGACTTCCTTCACTATGGCCATTCCCTCTATTGGCGAGGACAGGAAATATCCCGCGTGGTCAACTTCAGTATTGAGTGGTTCCAGATTCATTGAGAACCCTCGTTTTGAAAGCATGTCGCCAGCCTCAGCCAGGCTTTCCACGAGGGACGCCCTCTGTGTCTGGTAGCAAAGGCCTTCCACGCATTGCCCCGCTGTCACAATGCCCTGCCTGCAACCAGCCGCAAGCGCACTGTCTGCCATTGCGTCCATCCTTTCCAGAAAGCGTTTTCTGTTTTCGGGATTTATCGGCGCCACTGGCGCATCTGTCGCAAAATTCATCACAATGCTGACAAGTTGAATGCCAGCATTGTTGATTTGTTTCAGCTGCGAGGCATCCGCGCCAAGCCAGGTCTCCACGTATGAATAGCCGCAATCCGCAATCTTCGCGGCACGGGTAGCCAAATCATCATCGGTAAAAAACAAATCTATGAGAGGGCATATCTTCAGCATTTTGGAAGCTCCGTGTTGATTTTCTCAATGATTGCGTCCACATCATCCGCCGTCATAAATGGATTGACCTGTATGAGGCCAGTGCGGATTATAATGTCCTTTGTCTTTGGCCAGGAATCCTTGGTGTAGCGTGGATGGCCTGCCGCCCGCGGGCAACTGAAGGGGCAGCCATCGGCTGTCGCCGCCTTTTCTTCGATTATGTGCTCCCAGTACCAGGCCATGTGCCAGTTGCGCACGCCGCGGGTATTGTCCAGCGCATTGCCGCCTACAATGCCCGCCTTCTGTGCGCGAAGCGAAAATTCCTGGTCCTCGAATGTAAGCCCCAGATTATATCCGCATACGCCATTTTCGTCATTGGGCTTCTGCCATTTCACGCCTGCGGGCAACTGGACATTCGCCTTGATTTTGGCGCATATTGAACGGCATGTGCTGTTGATCCAGTCAAGTTTGCGCAACTGGGCAAGGGCAACTGCGGCGGACAATTCGCTCATGCGGTAGTTCTCCCCGCAGAAAAGCTCGCCTTCCTGGCGTTCCTTGCCATAACGGTCTGGCCTCCAGCAGGCCGCCGTGTCATGGTAGCTTTGGGCGCGGGTAAAATACCAGTCATTGTCCGTCATGACAATGCCCCCTTCGCCGCTGCCGATGACCTTGTATGCGTCCAGTGAAATGCAGCCAAAATCGCCCCATGTACCCAGGTACCTGCCCTTGTAGGTTCCGCCGCATGCCTGGGCGGTATCCTCAATGACAACCAGATTGTGCTTCTTGGCGATATCGCAGATTCTGTCCATTTCCGAAGGCATGCCCAGCATGTGCACTGGAATGACTGCCTTTGTGCGGGGGCCAATCAATGCCTCGAATGCATCTGGGTCCATTGTAAGCGATTCATTGATTTCACATATAACAGGAATCGCCTTTGCGACAACCACCGCCGATGCCGTGGCGAAGAATGTGTATGCGGGGATGATGACCTCGTCGCCAGGGCCGATGCCCGCCGCCACCAGGGACGCAATCAAGGCGCTTGTGCCAGAGTTCACCGCAAGCACATTCTTGATTCCCACATGGGCGGCAAACTCCTTTTCAAACTCCACTGTCTTGCTCCGCTCATTGTAATAACGGAAAAAGTTGCCTGCATCTGGCGGATTTTTCTCCTCTGCCAAAATGGCGCGTATCCTGGCCTGTGCCTGTTCCGACACGTTGAACACATCCACCAGTTCCATCAATTCGTCTGTACCGTACTTTACATTCTGTCTTCCCATTGCAATTCTCCTTGATTTGTATTTGCAAGTCAATACTAAACACTTAAATCAAATTGACTTTAATATGCACACCACGCGCCATTTTTCAACCAACTGCGCACATCTTAGATTTCCGCATAGAACATGCCTGGCGATTTTTCGTCCACCGTGCACGGCTATGCTGATTTTATAGTCGGAAACAAACTCCTTTGTCTTTTCATCAATGCCGTCCATCGTCTGCCTGCTCCCAGTCTGCATGGCAATACGGGCATTGATGAATGTCCAGCGGCAATCCTTTCGGCAGGAGCCATGGACTGCCCGTCTTCGAATATGAAGGGTCAAGCAGGAGGTATGCTATCTTCTTGCCGCATTTGGGACATGCAAGTTTCCTGGC
>JAFYGL010000331.1 GCA_017543165.1 Victivallales bacterium
CGCACGATGCTTGCCGATGAGCAAAAGTCTATCAGCGACAAATGCGGCGAGACCGAGGCAAAGCTGGCGCAGCACTATGCAGAGGCGAAGACACTGCTGCCCAGAGAAGAACGTCTCTCGCTGGACAAGGCTGGCAAGAGGGCCGTGGGCGAACTATGCCGTCTTGGCGGCTTTGACACAAACCTGGCAAGCGCAATACTCAAACTGGGGCAGGAGAAGCCTGACGCATTGAGGCATTTGAACGATATGGTAAATGCGCGGCTGGACGGCAAGCCAGGCACAACAACCGAGTTGTTCGCTCAACTGGATGCACTGCTGGAAACAGATCCAGAAGTCGCTGATGCACTGCTGCAAGTCAAACTCAAGCTGGCCTCTGGAATGGATGAGAAGAAAGTGCGATTGCTGCATGAGGCGGCCGTCACCCGCACAAAGTTTGACAGGACCATGGCGGAGCCATCCAAGAACCAATCCATGGAACGCCTGGGGCTATACTATTTCAAGGGTTCCACGCCCAAGAGTTCCCTGCGCTATATGCTGGGCAAAATCGGCATGGCGGGACGCAACCGCCCCTCTGGCCTGAACATGGCAATCCTGAAGCATCTCTGGCTGGACGAATTGACCAGCGATGCCACAGACGATTCACCGCTGCCCGACGTGAAGGCACGCTTCGCGCAGTTCCAGGCCAAACTGCCAGAGCCATTCAAGAGTGACGCGAAACTTTTTGACGCAATGGCGTTCGATGTAAAGGAACTGCGCTTCGTGGAGGATTTCGGCACATCACTGACTGCGCTTTCAGGGACGATGGACGGTGCCCGCGAGTTGCAGAAAGCCTTTGACACACTGGCGGGACAGGACGATGTTTTCGCCGCACGCAAGGCATTGGAAAGCCTGACAAGGCGCTACGCCAACTGCACCAGCGCCAGCGGCGACCAACTGATGGAAAGCGGCGCAAATGTGCGCCAGGGATTGTTCGCCGCTTGCGAGAAACTGCCTGACGAATTGGCCGTGGCGTTCCAGATCGAAGGCGAGCCTACCGAGGAGCAGCAGAAGGCAATAGAGGCATTCGCAGCGAAAGCCGAGGGACTGCGCAGTTCCAGTGTGCTTTTGACGGCGCGCGCAAAGCGGCAGCAGGCAGCTTGCGCCGCCATCGTGGGAGACGTGGCCGACATGGACAGGACCATCCGCTCGGTAAAGGAAGTTGACGGCAAGACCTTCAAGCCTGGCAAGGTTAATGGCGCCAGTGTCGCCGTTTGCATCATTGCATTGCAGACCGCCGTCAAGGGAATGAAAGATGACTTGTTGTCGGAGAGGCATTCTCCGAAAGAAGAAGACCGAAAGAAGGCGGCGGAGAGGATGCAGTTGCGCTACAATCTGCTGGCATACGTGAACTTCCCCGATGGAATGCATCTCTCCTCCATATCCTCCCATGGAAAATTGACCATGGATGAAGAGGCCTCAAGGCTCTTTGCTTTGCGGGACCAGGTTTTCCACTTGCCAGAGGATGCCGAGGAAGCAAAGGAGCAACTGAATAGGATTGCCGAAGAAATAGAGAGTTTCCTGGCAGCTGGCAACTATGTGGAAAAGGCAAAGGCTGTCCTGGCGTACAAGCACCATGACAAGCGGGGCACTGCGCAAATAGTCTGGGACAAGGCATTCAAAAATGTGAAACTTTCTGGAGAGCGTTTTACAGCAGAGCGAGACATGATATTCGACATGTTCCCGCAGGAACTAGCTGGCAAGGCGGTGCGTGCGTCTCTTGCGCAAAGCAAACTGTCTGTGGCTGCAAAGGAAGATTTCGCGGCGGCGAAGAAGTCGCTGGATGAGACCACGCAGGCATTCAGCGGGCAGGTGCGCAAGGCATTGTCGGACGCGGTACGCATTGCGGTTGTGGACACGTTCCTGCGCAGCGACCCGCCCATTGGCACGGCAGCGGCATTGCGGCAGCAGATTTCTAAATTGCCAAACCAGCGCGCCCTGCGTGAAATGCCATTCTTCCAGCAGTGCCAGAAGACTTTGCGGGAGAAACTGGCGGTGCCAGATGCGGTCAGCACAAATCTCCTGATACAACTTCTAACCAACATAGACGACCGCATGTTCCAGGACATGGCAAAGAGTGTGAGCACCCAAGGAGCGCAGACATTCCTGATGGACTTGTCCGCCGCGGACCGTGCGCCAATTGAGCGATTGCTGCATCATGAGGACACTTTGCATCGTGCGGCGGCGCTGGTCTCAAGCATGAAAGAACCAGACGCAATGGTTACCTTCGATTTGGGGATGACGCATGGCAGCACAGTGCCATCAGTGGCAGGGCATGTTGCCTCTGGTTCTTCACGCATGGAGAGTGCGCTTTATGCAGGCATGGCCATTCGGCGCGAAGGGGCGGAATTCATAGTTACGCTGTCCCCATACGCGACAGGAAAGATGGGCAAGCACATCCAGGAAGCGCTGGTGCGACTGGAAAATGCTTCAGCCCGTGCGGAAGGGCAGTTTAGAGACGGAATGGAGCTGCATTTCGAGAACGGCGAGAAATGCACGGAATTCCTGGCGGACTTGATGAGCGGCGAACTTGAGATGTCCAGTTTCCAGCACTGCTCCGCAATCGACTTGCTTGCAAGAAAAGGCAGTTCCCTAGTATCCCAGCGAGTTGATATTGCAAAATAAAAAGCCGCGTCAGCGGCGACGCCCGTAGGGCGCAACCATGCTTAACCCTGGGCAAGCGCCCAAAGGGCGCGCAGCCTAGGGAACATGACACTCAAGAGACTGCGCCCGTAGGGCGCTACTAAATCAAGCCATGCATTTGTCGCGCCCTTGCGGGCGCAGACTGTTATTTGCATCTTCCCCAGGCTGCGCGCCCTTTGGGCGCTTGCCAGGGGTTAAGCATAGTTGTGCCCTACGGGCGATGCCGCTGACGCGGCTCTTCGTTTACCAATCTTCTTTGGAAGCAATTAACGCCCGATTTCATTGAGGCGGAGATGGACTTTTCGGCGCAAGGCAAAGCCAAATGCAAGACCTGCGATTGCGCCGCCCACATGTGCCCAGAAGGCGATGCCCGCCTCAATATGCATGGCAAGCAATCCAATTACTGTCTGGTAAAGCATCCATAATGCGAATGCGCCCCAGGCGGGAATGCTCAGCCAGCGGTACATAAGTCCCCAGCGGCAGGCAAGGTGTATGGTGACTTTTGGGAAGAACACGGCGTATGCGGCGATTATGCCTGAGATGAATCCGCTGGCGCCAATGCATGGAATCGTTGAAGTTGGGAAAATTGCAATGTGGAGAAGAGCGGCAGCCAAGCCAGAAGTCAATATCAATGCCAGAAACAGCGGCTTGCCCAGGACATCCTCCACGTTGTCGCCAAAGATGAAAAAGAAATAGAGATTGCCAATAAGATGTCCAATTCCTGCATGGAGGAACATGGATGTAATGAAAGTGGCGCCATTGTGCCGAAGGCAATCTGCGGGTACCAATCCCCATTCCGATATACATTCACGATTTCCGAATGTGGCTATGAATACAAGCATGCAGAGTGCCGTGACAATCCATGTGCACCAGGGACGCTCCGCAATTTCAGGGGCTCCGTTTTCCACGGGAAATCCCAGCAGTCCAGCCACATAGCCCAGCCCAGTAGGAGGCGCGGACGAGCGATTTTCCTCCGCCATTCTTTCAATTTCATGCATTGCCAGTAGTTCCCTGGCTCTTTGCGGCATTTCGGGTGCCTGCGGCGGGGGCGGTGGTTTAGGCAGTGCCTCAATTTCGTTAGGATCAAACCAAAGTTCCTGGCAACGGCAGCATACATCCAGTTCCAGAATGCCACCCTGTACTGGCAGGGTGACAAGCGTCATGGGATGATGGCATACAGGGCACTTTCCGCCAAGGCCTGAAGGCATCTCCGCGGCCCTGCGCCATAGCATATTGGCAAAACCAGTGTCGCCGCACAATGCCCGCACAGCCGAAAGCGTCATAGCGCACCCATGGCCACGAGGGCAGTGAAACGAGATGCGGCCCTGGTAGAATGACCTTTCGAGAGGCTCACCGCAGCGTGGGCAGTCCATGCTCATTTTGCCATTGCGAACCCCACAATCAAATACGCAATCGAGGCAACCACGGCGCATACAAGCGCGTATGGCAGCTGCGTCTTGACGTGGTCAATATGGTCTGCTGCCGCGCCTGCGGAGGAAAGCACCGTGGTTTCAGACAAAGGCGAGCAGTGGTCGCCGAACACGCCGCCGCCTGCGACAGCCGCAAAGCATGCCATGACGAGGGGGGTAACCTGGCCGTTTGTGTAGTTGAAAGCAAGCGGCAGGGCAATGGGCATGCAGATGGCAAAAGTGCCCCAGGATGTGCCAGTTGCAAATGCCATGATGGCGGCGATGATAAAGATTACAAATGGCAGAAGATGGGGTGACAGGAACTGCTGCGTGAGTGAGACAATATAGTTGGCGGTGCCCATGGTCTTGCTCAGGGAATTGACGGAGTAGGCAAGTGCCAGCAATATGACCACTGGGACTGCGCCCTTGACGCCTTCCGTGGCAGTGGCGATGACCTCCTTGAGGGGAATGCCCTGTATCCACAGGCTGATGGTCATGAACAGCACCACACCTAGAAACGCCTCCATGGTCTTGGCGGAGTGCAGTTTGATGTAGGTGCCTACCGCAATGGCCACAATCATTATGACAGGCAGAATGAAATTGAGGAAAACACGGGTCTTGATTTTCTCGTGCTGCGCCATTTCGGTCAGTTCCTTGCCGATGATGGGTTCGGCGCCATCCCGCTGCACCTTGCCTTCGGTGATGGCGCGATTTTCAGCAGTCTTCATCGGCCCGAAGTCCTTAATGATGCCGCTGCCTATCAGGAAAACAAAGAACACGGCAAACAGGGCGTAGAAGTTGAACGGGACGGCATGCACAAACAGGCTCATGGCCTGTTCCTGGGTGGCAATGCAGCCGACGCCTACAGCCAATCCACTTAGATACGCGGCCCAGCCTGTGATGGGAACCAAAACGGACACAGGCGCGGAGGTGGAATCGGCAATATAGGACAGTTTTTCGCGGCTGACCTTCGCATTGTCGGAAATACGCCTCATGACAGTGCCGACGAACAGGGGCGAGAACGAATCGCTGAAATACACGAAGAGGCCGAGCAGCCATGAAATAAGCTGAACACCCTTGCGGCTCAATTTGCAGTCATGCACCTTCTGCGAAAGCCCCTGGATGGCGCCTGACTTCTGGAAATAGGCGACCAGGACGCTGATGAACACATTCAGCATCATCACCCAGGCAAAGCCCGTAGTGCCCATGCTGTTCTTGAGCAAGGTGGGCAATCCCATCAAGCCCTGTCCAGCCAGAAGCGTGCCTGCCGCACATGCCACCATCAACGAAATGATGGTATTGCGTGTGACAAAACACAGCACAACGGCCAAAAGCGAGGGCACTAGCGAAACAAAACCCATGTTTTCCATAAATTATCCTTTATAGTTCTGGTTGTATCTGTGGACTGTGGACTGTGGACTGTGTTGCGCGGAGCGAAAGCCCCGCGTTTTGAAGGCACGCTATTCCGCGCGGCCATTGGCCGCGCGTCAGGACGCGTGAACGCCATCTGCGCCTGGCAGGCACAATGCTATCTGCGGACAGCCAACTTCATCACAGTCCACAGTCCACAGTCCACTGTCCACTGTCCACTGTCCAC
>JAFYGL010000332.1 GCA_017543165.1 Victivallales bacterium
CCAGGACTTCTCCGCGCAAATCTTTATGCCGCCGATTGCCGCGCCGTTGCCAGGTGCCTTGGTGAGAATTGCGGTGATTTTGTCCCCTGCCAAATCAGTCATTTTTATGTTTTCAGGAGAAATGGAGGCGACACGTGCCTTCTGCTCTGGAGTGGCTGGCGTGTCCTTCCTGGAATAGAATGACTTGCCGAAGTCCTTCTCCAACTGGGCATAATGCTCGGCAGGCGTCTTGCCTGTGCGTGCCGTGATTTCCGCAGCAAGAAGCGCCAGTATAATGCCGTCCTTGTCCGTACTCCATACCTTGCCATCGAGTTTCAGGAAACTCGCGCCAGCGGATTCCTCGCCACCGAAGCCCAGCGTGCCATCGGACAAGCCTGGCACGAACCACTTGAAGCCCACAGGCACCTCCACCAGCTTCCGCCCCAGGCGCTGCGCCACGCGGTCTATCATCATGCTGCTGACCAGCGTCTTGCCGATGCCCACGTCTGAACGCCATCCAGTGCGGGTACGGTAGAGATAATCAATTGCCACGGCCAGATAATGGTTTGGATTCATTAGGCCATAGCCAGGGCATACAATGCCGTGCCTGTCAAAGTCAGGGTCGTTGGCAAATCCCAGGTCGAACTTGTCCTTCATTGCCACAAGTCCCGCCATTGCGTATGGGGACGAGCAGTCCATGCGAATCTTGCCGTCATGGTCCACACACATGAAACTAAAGGTGGGATCATATTTATCGTTGAACACCGTTATGTCCAGCCCGTATCTTTCGGCAATGCGCTTCCAATATGCAAACCCAGCGCCGCCCAGAGCATCTGCCCCCAGGTGGAGATGCGCCTTCTTTATGACATCAAAGTCAATGATGTCCTTCAATTCCTCAACATACTTGCCGATATAGTCGTATTCCTCCACAAGGGGGCTTTTCTCGAAATCCTGCACAGACATGGACTTCACATCATCGCCGCCTTCGGCAAGTATCTGGTTGGCGCGCGCCGCGATTGCCTTCGTCATATCCTCGCCAGAAGGGCCGCCATGGATAGCGTTGTACTTTATGCCGCCATCCGTGGGCGGGTTGTGGGAGGGGGTTATCACAATGCCGTCAGCCAGCCCCTCTTTGCGCCCCTCGTTGTAGCGTATTATGGAACGGGATATGACAGGCGTGGGCGTGAATCCAGGAGCCGCCGCCACGTATGTATGCACGCCATTGGCCACAAGCACGGAAAGCGCCGTGGTATGGGCTGGCATGGAAAGGGCATGCGTGTCCATGCCCAGGAAAAGAGGGCCAGTCGCGCCGAAACTGCCACGCAATTCGGCTATCGCCTTGGTTATGGCACGTATGTGGGTGGCCGTGAAACTGCCATTCAAAGAAGTGCCGCGGTGCCCCGACGTGCCAAAAGACACCTTCTGCGCGGGATTGTTCACATCGGGCTCAGACAAATAGAAGCGCCTGTACAAACCAAAAACATCCACCAGCATATCCTGGGTTGCCTTCTTTCCTGCATTCTCAACTGGCATTGCAATCTCTTTCCTGATATTGTTGTCCTACATGCTCCAAAACTGCCATTTCTGCTTGAAGTGAAATGAATCAAAGCTATCTTATGGCAATTTCATAACGTTTTGGGTGCGGAGGCACAGCCTCCGATTCAATGCCCTAAATTAAATCACCAATCATAAAAGTCAAAGTAAAAGGCGAAAAATGAAGTACGATTCCAATCACGCGCTGCTTGAAACTGAAATGCCAAATCTTACTGCACCAATGAGAGGCAAGGTCAGGGACGTCTATGACCTGGGGGATTCACTCCTCTTCGTGGCAACTGACCGCATCAGCGCATTTGACTGCATCATGCCAAACGGCGTGCCAGACAAGGGCAAGGTCCTCACTCAACTCAGCCTGTTCTGGTTCAAACTCTTCGGCAGCAGGCCAAACCACCTTATCACGGCAGACGTGGCAAAATACCCCGAAAACCTCAAGCAGTACAGCCAGGACCTGGACGGGCGCTCCATGCTGGTCAAGAAACTCAAGATGGTGCCAGTGGAATGCGTCGTAAGAGGATACCTGGCAGGCTCTTGCTGGAAGGAATACCAGAAGTGCTCGCAAGTCTGCGGCATTCCGCTGCGCCCTGGATACCAGAACTGCTCAAAACTGGACGAACCAATTTTCACGC
>JAFYGL010000333.1 GCA_017543165.1 Victivallales bacterium
ACGCTGGCGTATATTCCAGCGGGCGCGAAGGGCAGGGTGCCTGTATTCGTGGGGCTGACATTCATGGGAAACCATGTCATCACCAACGAAGAAGTGATGAAGACTGGCATGTCATTCCCGCTGTCGCCTGCAAATCAAGTGCGTGGATTGCAGACATTCCGCTTCCCGCTGGAATACCTCATGGGACGCGGATACGCAATCGTGGTGGCATCCTACAATGACATCTTCCCTGACAGATTAAATGGCTGGGCGGACAGCATGTACAACCTCTTCTTCTCCAAGAAGGAACTGGAGAACAGGCTGGACGATTATTCTTCCATCGGCCTCTGGTCATGGGGAATATCCCACATGCTGGACATGCTGGAGACCATGCCTGAAATCGACACTTCCAGGGCGGCTGTGTTCGGGCATTCCCGCCTGGGCAAGACCTCCCTTTGGACTGGTGCGCAAGACACACGCTTCAAACTGGTATGCGTGAACGATTCTGGCTGCGGCGGCGCGGCATTGAGCAGGCGCCTCTATGGCGAGACGCTGTATTCCATGGTGGAGTACAACAAGATTGGATATTGGTTCTGCAATTACCTGTGCCAGCATAGCCTCCACCCCGAAGATTTGCCATTCGAGCAGCATCAGTTGATTTCACTTGTGGCGCCCAGGGCGGTCTCCATACATAGCGCAACCGAGGACCAGTGGGCTGACCCCACCAGCGAATACTACAGTGCATTCAATGCTGGCCCTGTTTACAGTCTCTATGGCAAGACGCCTCTGGCAAATCCCGAACCGCCAGCGCCAGATACGCCAGTTGGCACGGATGTGAGTTACTTCCTAAGGACAGGCAAGCACAATCTGCTCGCCACCGACTGGATGCACTACCTGGATTTGGCGGACATATACCTTAAGTGACGTTTGCTTTTTAACGCAGAGGCGCAGAGGCGCAGAGACGCAGAGATTTTTAGATTGTGCATAGTATGATTTTGCGGAGGTCCTAAAGGACCGAAGTTTTCTTGTTTATTGCCAAGCAGGCAAAACTCAGTTTTGCCTGCTTGGCAATAAATAGAAAACAGCGCTGCTTCAGCGCGTCCACAAAATCTAAGGTGAATAATCTGCGTTAATCAGTGTAAATCTGTGGATAAAAAACTCTGCGCCTCTGCGTCTCTGTGCCTCTGCGTTAAAAAAGTGTCTCTGCGTTAAGATAGTACATAATTGAGGAAGGGTAATGAAGATAGTTGCAATACAGCCGCCATACGCGCATAAGAGCCAGCAGGCGGAGGATAGTCTGGACTTCATAATCAAGGCATTGGATTCCTGCGATGCCAGTTGTGATATGATACTCACGCCTGAATACAGCAACGCGCCTTCTGGTTTTGCAGAGGCGGACTTTGCGCCATTTGTGCGCTCCCATACGGAGGCACTGGTGGCCGCTGCACGCAAGGCGGCTGTGCGTTGCAATGCGATTGTGGCTTTGAGCTATGCCTGCGAGGTGGAGCCTGGACGCATCCGCAACATGACATGCGTGTTCAACCGCCAGGGCGAGGTGGCTGGCTCGTATTGCAAGCAGCACCTCACCGCCACGGAAGTCAATGTGTATCATCTGGACAATTCATACACACGCAGTTTCTCATCGCCTGCAATCGTGGAGGTGGACGGGCTTAGAATAGGCTTCCTCATCTGCTATGACGCATATTTCACGGAGTATATCGCGCATCTTTCATCCTTGCATCCAGACATTGTGCTCATATCCTCGTTCCAACGCGGCGAAAGGCAGGATATATTGCGCTTGCAGGCGCAATCAATCGCCTTCAATTGCAACAGTTATGTTCTGCGTTCATCGTTCTCCATGGGCGAGGACGCCATACGCGGCGGCCTTTCACTGGCGGTTGCGCCAGATGGCACGATGCTGGGCGAATTCGGCAGCAGGACGGGCGTATTCTCCTGCGAGGTGGAGGATTTGCGCTGGAAATACATGCGCAGCAACACCTTTGGCGGCGCCCCGATACGCAATGACCGCTTCATCGAGCAGGGACGCACGCCTTGGAGCTGCCGTCCCTGCGGCAGCATGGTGATTCCTGGCGATGATGTGTATCCATATCCGCGCATCTGCGCGCATCGTGGCTTCAATTCCATTGCGCCTGAAAATACATTGCCCGCATTTGGCGCGGCGATTGCCCTGGGCGCACCAGAAATCGAACTGGATGTGCGCTTCACCAAGGATGGCGTTCCAGTGAGCATTCATGACAGGAAACTGGAGCGCGTTTCCAATGGCACTGGCTTTGTGGAGGAAAGGACGCTGGCTGAACTTCAGCAGTTTGACTTCAGCGGGGCCTATTCAAATAGATTGTCTGGCTTGAAAGTGCTGACATTGGACGCTGTCCTCGCAAAGTTCGCCCGCCAGGTGATAGTCAACATGCACATCAAGAGCGATATTGACGACGGGCATCCCAGCGGCATGTATCCCCTGGAAAAATTCCGCAGCATCCTTGCCCTTGTTGACAAGTACGACATGCGCAGGCATGTCTATTTCATGGCGACAACTGATGTGATGGAGAGGGCCTTGCTGGAGGCACCAGACATTGCACGCTGCATGAGCGCCGCGCCAGAGCCATGGGCAATAGTCGAGCGCGCCATCGAATACAAATGCCAGAAGGTGCAACTGTACAAGCCGTATTTCAATCAGGCGATGATAGACAAGGCGCACGCACACAATATCCGCTGCAATGTGTTCTGGAGCGATGACATGCAGGAGGCCAAGTCCTTCCTTGACATGGGAATCGACTGCATTCTCACCAATGACTACTGGAACATAGCCTCGCTTCTGCGCAAATGACAACAGGTGAACTGTTAATGGAAACTCCTGTTCCTTACACAAGGTTCTTCTATGATTGGACCTTTGTCCAGGGAAAGCCTGAATCTGGCTGGGAATGTCAACGGCGAACTGGAAAGAGCTTTCGTCTGGATGCTTGCATCAATCTTGACAAACTCTGCGACACTCCGCCTGTGCCAGATGTGGAGGAAGCCGTCCTTTATGCTGATTTTGAAGTCGGGGAAGAGGGAACGGCATTCATCGGCCTTGGCTGCAACTGGTGTCTTGAGGCGTATTGCGATGGTGTGCTGATTAAATCGACTTTTGACACGGGCAATGGCCAGAGTTATGTGTTCCCCTGCAATCATCGCGTATTTTTCCCTGTCACTGCAGGTCATCATCTTATGGCAATACATGTTAGAAGAGGCAGAGACAACTGGGATTTTGCCTGTGGATATACAACGCTGGTCGCCCCTCCAGAGCCAAAACTTGCGCATGGGCCTTGGCTGACGAATCCCGACGCGGGCAAGATGACCATCGCGTTCAGTTGCGAGACGCCGCTAGGCGCGGCAATACGCTATAGGAAAGTTGGCGAAAGCAACTGGCAGACCGTCTGGCACCATAGGCAAGGACAATGCCTCAGACGCACATACCATGCAATTCCGCTGACTGAACTGGAGCCAGGCATGGAGTATGAATACCAGATCATCGTCATTCATCCTGACAAGTACATCGAGGTTCCG
>JAFYGL010000334.1 GCA_017543165.1 Victivallales bacterium
CGCGCGGACATTGCAATACTGGTCATAGACGCAACTGCGGGCATGACACCCGCAGACACTGAAATACTTGGCCTAATCCGCAAAAAACATGTGCCTTGCATAATCGCCGTGAACAAATGTGATGCCGCGGAATGCAAAGTGCCAGTGGATGACTGCCCTGTCTTGCAAGTCAGCGCACTTACAAAGCAAGGTATCGAGGAACTCAAGAACCTAATTGGGCAGACCATTGCGCAAGCGGATGAAAGCAAGAGCATAGTCGGCGACTTGCTGTCGCCAGGCGACATTGTGGTGCTGGTGACGCCCATTGACGCGGCGGCCCCCAAGGGACGCCTCATCCTGCCCCAGGTGCAGGTGCTGCGCAACATCCTGGACTGCGGTGCCATGGGACTTGTGACGCAGGTGCCCCAATTGCACGAGGCACTCTCCAGACTAGCCGCACCGCCGCGCATCGTCATTACCGACAGCCAGGCGTTCAAGGAAGTGGCTGCAATTGTCCCCCGAGAAGTGCCATTGACCTCGTTTTCGATACTGTTCTCACGCTACAAGGGCTATTTACAGGGTGCGCTGCGTGGCGTCAAGGCACTGGAGAACCTGAAAGACGGCGATTATGTCTTGATATCCGAAGGCTGCACGCACCACAGGCAGTGCGGCGACATCGGCACGGAAAAACTGCCAAAACTCATCACAAAGCACACAGGCGCAAAAATCAACTTCGAATTCAGCAGCGGAATGGGCTTTCCAGAGGAACTTGGCAAATATGCGGCAATAGTGCACTGCGGCGGCTGCATGCTGACGGAACGTGAGATGCGGTACCGCGCCAAATGCGCGGAAGACCAGAACATCCCATTCACAAACTACGGCATCGTCCTGGCATACCTAAATGGCATACTGCAGCGCAGCATAAAGCCACTTGGACTAAATATTTAAGGGACAGCCTAATATTATCCACAGATTAGTCAGATTACCACAGATTATTGGCCTAAGACAATTATATTCTGCTAAATCTACATAAAAATCATAGTTTTAGCAGAATATAATCAAGGCTTATCGACAATTCACAACGGGGATAGTTTTTTCGTTCGCTTCACTGTAGCCTTAATGTCGCGTATGCCGCGATAAGTTGTGATTCCAGGTTATCAGTTTTTTTCAACTGGACAATCATTCTTCTGCATTCTTCGCTTTTTGGGGCATAGTCAAGCAAAAGCCGCAGAGATTCGCCCGTTGGCGGCAATTCCATATCCAACTGCGAAAACTGCAATTGCCCGCATTTCAGCAATATGCGTACTGCGCTGACGCGTTTGGCGTCTGACTTTGAATCAAGTAAATATGCCTTAAGCGCCTTCGCCAGTTCCTCTGGAATGGAAGGATAGGCTTGCAACACATACAAAAGCGCCGTGCAATCTGGCTCCTTGTCCTTATGCGCTTGAAATAGTCCCCCAAATCCAGTCAAGGCATCGGGCCTGACAAGCGCCAATAGTGCCCTGGAATAAATGCGAAGCAACGTCGGTGACTTGGTGTCATCACATATCTTGCCCAATTGCACCTGTTCTGTCAAATTGCACCTATATCGCAATTTGAACAGCGTCTCCAGCGCGTGAATTTGGTCAGGCCCCTCCTTTTCCGCGAAGGCAATGCCCTTTAGAGAGCAAATTATCTTGTCATATTCTTCTTGCTTGCCTTCGGCACGAAACAACTGCGCTTTTACACGCCAGATGCCAATGCGCTTCACTGGTTCTGCTTCGCAAGTCTCATGCTTAGATAAAAAACTCCTTACGGAATCCTGTGCCAATCCAATTTCCGTAAGATATTCAGCAGCATGAACTGCGCTCCAGAACCTGGGTTGTTCCAATGCAGCCCTCAAAGTCTCCACCTCGCCTCCTCGGCAACATAGGCAAAAAAACAGAACAACTGCTGTCAAACAACCCAGATTCATACTACGCCCGCCATTAGTTCAGAATTTGGCGATGGGCCTGAGATTGAAGCCCATGTTCTCCAGTTTTCCGTGCAGTTCCTTGTAGCCGTTGAACAGGAAGAAATAGTCCGCGCCTCCGACAAAGAAGCGGTAGCCCATCTCCTGGAAGTGTGGAATACGGTCCAATCCGCAGGAAAGTCCTGCGGCCTTATTGTACTTCTTACAGGCAGCGGCAACTCGTTCATATACCTCCAGCATCTTGGGATGCTCGAACTGCCCCGCGATGCCTAGGTTAAGGGAGAGGTCAGCTGGCCCCACAAACACTACATCCACACCGTCAACTGCAGCGATTTCCTCAATGTGCGGAATAGTCTCGGGATCCTCAATCTGAACGATGAGGAAATTCTCCGCATTGGCTCGCTTCAGGTATTCCGCGTATGGAAGCAGGCCGAAGCGCGCCTCCGCATTCACGCCATCTACGCCACGGGCCCCTTCGGGATAGAATTTCATGTCACGCACAATCCTGCGCACCTCCTCGGCACCGCTGGCCCGTGGAATCATAAGCCCCTTGGCACCGAACTCCAGCACGTGAAGCATAGGCATGTAATTGGCGGGCTTGAGGCGAATCACCGCATCCATTCCGCTGAGGCGGCAGGCGCGTATGATGGAATCCATCTTGGACGGATCAATGCCGATGTGCTCGTTGCAGATCCATACGCAGTCGAACCCCAGAAGCCCGACCATTTCGTATATGGCAGGGTCCTGATAGGCCACTTTTACCATCATCACGGATTCGCCTGCTTTCAGTTTTTCCTTCGTTGTCATAAAATGCCCCTTTGTTGTTCTCCGATTAATCCACGCCGATGTCGATGAATTTTATGAATACCGCAAGTTTAGAGCGTCCTTCGGAGCCAGCGGTTCCAACATAGAACTGATTCGGCTGGCACTTGCGGTTTTCCACGTGCAAATCGCCGTAGAGCGCATTGTAGCTGCTGCCGCCATGGCCCTTGGGTCTGGCATCAGTGAAATAGCAGCCATAGTCCCAGACCAAGGCACGGTTGATGCCCTTGCTCTGCAAATCGGTGATTTTCTGTTCGCAGGCTGCATCGGCATAGACGCTGTTAGCTCCAATATATGCGTTATAGGAGCGAAAAAGATACCCCATTGCAGCAGTGGTGCTAGGCAATGGATTGTGTCCAAATCCAGTGGAACTGTAATAATCGCCCGTAAGTTCTGCCCCCATGGCATTGGGGCAATAGAAGACTTTGAGCGATCCAGAATCGACATAGCCGCCCTCATAGAGGCGGCCAAAGCCATTGTACTTTCCAGCCCCGCGGATCACGTCCGTAGCAAGATAGCACCAGGTGCTTTGATTGTCCGTGTAGGGGATGAAGTCATTTGAATCGTTGGCATAGACGCCAGTGTAAAGACCGATTTGCTTGAGGTTCGCAACGCAATTGATGCTGCGTGCCTTTTCGCGAGCCTTGCTCAAAGCAGGCAGAAGCATGGCCGCCAATATCGCGATGATCGCGATGACGACCAGCAATTCGATGAGTGTGAAGGTTTTCTTCTTCATAAGCTGTTTCTCCATGTCTTTCCTGAAATTACCTCGGTAGTTATTTGGACAATTTATCTAAAATCTCTGGTGAAAGAATGGCACATTGCGAATGGGTTGCAAGGGGATGCAAGGTGCTTCCCACGGCATAGCTGATGATGGCCACGCTTCCGTCATCAAGTTGCGCCGCAGAAGGATAGCCGCAGTCCGTGTTTCCACTGTCCCATGAGACAAAGGCCATGTTCTCCTCTGGCCAGGTCTCCCCATTGTCGCCACTTATGGCAACCTTGATGCCATAAGGACGAACGCGGCTGCCAAATGCAGCCAGCAATTTTCCGTTCTTGAGTTTGATGACAGTTGCGGGATGGATGCCCTCGACGGTCAGTTTCTTCAATGCGCTCCAGGTCTTTCCGTTGTCAAGTGAACGGGATGTGTGGCAGGCATCGGAACAGCGGGCAATCGCCAGCAGCTCGTTGGGGGCGGTCTCCACAAAGGCCACCTCGCTGCAGGAAGCTATGCGCTGGGGCGGCTGCCAGGTCTTGCCGCCATCGGTTGAGCGTATGAAGCCACCGCCCTTCCAGTACCATGGCACCAGAATATCCCCATTGCTGAGGATGATTCCCTGACCATAGACGCTGTTATTGGTAAAATCCTTGAATCTAATTGGCCTCTTGGGACTCCAGGTTTTGCCACCGTCTGCAGATTCCACGAGAAAGAGGTCGTAGGTTCCAGCCTCACGGATGAAGTTCCCATTGGCGTCGTATGTGCTGGCCTCTGAATAAATGACCACAACCTTGCCATCACGTGTCACATACGCCGCTGGATTGCGGTCATCCCATTTGCTGTCAACCAGCACGGTGGGCTTGCTCCAGGTCTTTCCTCCGTCTTCGCTGTGAATCCAGTCCAAGCGCCCACTGATTCCCACATGCCCTGCATTGGCGCGAATGATGGCCCCTAACTTCTGGCCACCCAAATGCACCATGACTGGAAAATAGCCGCCTTTTACAGAGGAAAGCCCCCTCGGCACCTGAATGCGGGGTGTCTTAACATCCTCACTCTCCTCGTACGTCATTACAAATTTTCCGTCATCGCTAGACGTTCCAGTGACCTCGAAGTCATCAAAGTTCAGAATTCCCATTCCAGAGCGCAGTCCCACGCGCCCCTCCTTGAAGGACTTGTCCTCAGCCTCCAGCACAAGCATTCCGTCCAGTTTCGCCGTGATCTTCGACCCCACGGCGGAAACCTCCGCAGTATGCCACACATCGGGCGTGACAGTGACATTGTGTTTCTCGGCAACTGGAATCCACATTCTGTTTGTGGTCCGCTTTGCCAGAAAGATTTTGGAATGTTGGCAGTCGTAGTGAATCCAGTAGAAGTTATAGCAGTCCCTGGCTCTGAAGACCACGCCTCCTGCCCGCACAAAACGCTTATTGCCCTCTGGCTTGAAACGCACCTTGATGTTGCAGTCGCTGAAGGATTTTCCCTTCAGGAACAAAAGCCCTCCGTTGAACATGATATCGGTGTGGCGAGCAGTCCCGTTTATGAACTCCCATTTTC
>JAFYGL010000335.1 GCA_017543165.1 Victivallales bacterium
ACCTGGAGGCAATGGAAAAACCACAATGTTTACATGGCGGAATCTCAATACGTCAGACGGAGTAAGATTGCTGATCAAAGAGGTACCGCAGGATGAAAAATACCCCTGGTACCGTTTCCCTGGAAAACTTAAACTGGAAGACAAGTTCTCTGCCTTCTATGGTCATGGAGAGGCCATTTTTGCGAATACCACACATTTGTACGATTTGCCAGACGGCAATCCGCAGGCAAACATCTGGGATGCATGGTTCTCCGCCAAATTCACTGGTCCAGCTTATGTCAAAGGCTCAACTCAAGAAAACGCCATCTATGTTGATATGCTGGTTCTGACGCGTGGTGAAGTGAAATAAAGCTAATCTAATTGGTTGCCTTACCGAATGATATTGGCATAGCACTGACGAGGCATAACTGTTCACGGCGATGGTATCGCCGCAAACAGGACAACCAACTGAATACAGCTAACATCAGCATCCCAGCGAGTATAGCAGCTGTGAGAAACTGTCCGCCAGGCGGTTTTCGCGTATGCGGGCAGTCTTGAATCGCAGGAATGGCTGCCGTCCGTGGCAATGGTCCATGGCGAAGACGCCGTAGTTCATATCCTCGGCTGAAATAGAGGCGGCTCCCCTTGCGGCGGAATGCAGCCTGGCGAAGGCGAGGACAATGGAGAATGTCAGGCACAGTGCCCGCAATCCGCTGTAAATGTCAGTGCCATAATATGCCACTCCGAAGAACTGGAAGCACTCCAGCCTGACATGCAGGAAACGCAGGAATGTATCGAATGCACCGTCCTCAAAATCCAACGGGACGCAGGAGAACAGCTTTAGTTTCCGCAATGGCAAGTCTGGATGCTCGTTGCTGAGGTTATTCAGGTTCCCATAGCCCAGCACCAGACGCGCGATGTTCCATGCCTGGCGGACGCGGTGCATTGGCGTCGGGTGGTTGATTTCCTCGTCACGCCTGGCGTATGCCACCAGTCTTTGCCTGAACAATGCCCTGAGCGGTGCGCTTATGCGCCATTTTGGCAAATCCGCCGCCTCATTGCGCAATGTCTTCATCAAGGTGGGATAAACCTCCTTCATTGTTTCATTGTCATTGAGGAACGTAGCCCCCAGTTGTTCAGTACGCTTCGCAAAAAGCATCAGCATGCGCAAGCGCAAGGGCACGCTGCTTTCCTGGTCGTCAATGATTTTCCTGGCGAAGTCGCGCATCTCCTCGACTGCCTTCCTTTCAAGTCCAGCCAGTTGTAGTTCCGTGAATCCGCTGCCGAATCTCATTTCGGAAATGAGTTTCTCTATGTCGCCTCGCTGCTGGCGTATTGGCTTGCCATGGTTGGCAAGCACCGCAGGGCAATCCATACGGGCAAGCACACTGACCTCCCCTGGAAAGGTGGACACGATATTGAAGGGATAGCCGCGGCAGGTGAACGCCTTGAAATCAAATCCGCAACGGGCATGCATGCGACATTCCCCCTTTTCCCCCACAAACACGCAGCCCCTTGGCCCACGCTTGAAATAAAGCCATCCATTGATGCGCTCGGAAAAGTCCACTGGCACATCCTGCAAATCGCTCCAGTCCTTGCTGGCAATCCTGACGCGTTCCTCTGGTGTAAGCAGCACCAGAAAACGACGGCAGCACAAGCCGCACATCATGCAACTGTAATTCTGCAAACCAGATATGTAAATGGATTTGGGCATAGTGTTCCTTTGTTTATCCACAGATTTTCACCGATTATCGCAGATTTTTATTCTTTCGCTCTATACACCATGAGTGCTGGTAAATATGGAGCCGCGTTAGCGGCGACGGATGCTAGCCGTGGGTGGAGCGAGCGCCGCAGGCGCGAGCGAAACCCACGGATGTGCCAGACAAAAGTCCAAGCCGCGTTAGCG
>JAFYGL010000336.1 GCA_017543165.1 Victivallales bacterium
CCATGCTGCGCACATTGTCCGCAAGGGATTCAAATGGCTTGTCATAGTAGCCATATTGATATTCCCGTTCACTTGCGGTAAGGAAGGTCCTTCTGTCCTCTTCTATGTAAACCAGCTTGCCTCTCAGCGAGAAGGAATCCTGTGCCTGCATTATGCCGTCCGAATCCCCCAGTTTTCTGCGTGCATACTGTGAAGGTGCCCGAACTGCGTCCACATACGGTGAACGTGCCACCTCCAGGAAGCCATTGTGTCCCACAAACTGTGGCGGACGTGAATTCTGCATTGCAAACATGACATAATAGCCATAGTATGCCTGTGTCATCCAGCCATTGTCGGTGTTTTCCTTCACGGTCTTGGAGAAGGCGATTATGGCCTTTGCCAGGGCAAGACCACGATATTCATACCAGTCGCAGACATTTTGCTGGGTCCTGGGATCCATGAGCCTGCCAACCTTGGACGCCTGCATTTCCTCAAAACTGGGCATTGGCGCATTCTCCAAGGTGACATCGTTCCTGTTCCATGCTTTCCTAAGCGCCTCATCATTGCCGTACTTCTCCTTGAGATGGGCTCTGAACGCCAGGTAGTCCGCCTTGCTGCGCCCATTTGGCTTAGGCTCGCAATTTGTCTCCCAGAACCATTCGCCGTTCATTGATTCGCAGGAGCAGAATGCGACCACCCTGTCTGCCCAGGGCTGCGCTTTCACGTATTCTATGAATTTTCTTATGAAGTGGCACGCCGCGTCTATCCATTCCTGGCTGGAGAGCGCCGAGTCGTATTCAGGCGAAAGGCGCGCGCCGTCGTATGTCAGGCCACGACTGTCGGGATGTGCCTTCAGCCACCATTCTGGAAGGCAAAGATGGGTGTTGAAAAGGATTTGCGCATCAGGTTTCTCAATCAGAAGGGCAAGAATCTGCCTTTCCACGTCAACAAAGTCAAATTTATCTGGCGCCACCCACGCTTTGTGGGCCGAGACGCTCACACGCATAATGCGGGCATTTGCCTCCGTCGCCTCGCCAGGCGCAAAGAAGGCCCTGTCTGGAGAGGCATGAAAACGGCTTCCAGGCAACCAGAAAATAGGATCCTGGATCTTGCCGTTTATGCGCAGCTTGGGACGCGTCTGCGCGTCAACTATCTCCACCTTGGACAAGGCAGGCGCGGGCCCCTTGAATTTGGGCACCACCGCCACTGGTACGTCGTTGTTGACAACATAGTCATCATCCAGATACACGGTATATTCTTCCCCCATGGGGACAAGTTTCTTCTCCCAGCGAACATGAACTGTTTCGCCTGCCTTCCACTCATTCTGCGATGGGACAATGCCCAATTTCAAGGGATATTCCTTGCCAGACGTAGTGCGGGCCACAAAGCGCAAACGCTCGATTTTCTTAGGCAGAGGCAAATCCAGCCGCGCTTCAAAGCCATCCTTTGTCGCATTCAGGACAGTGATCTTTCCCTGCCGCCCAATGTAGCGGTATCCTGCACGCCCGCTCCAAGGCGCCGCGGTCTTTCCTGGGCCAACCACGACCACAGGAGTCTCGATTTTCTCTGGCATCGTGTCGCCGCCCACGGACATGCGCCAGGATTCGTCGCTCTTCAGCATAATCTCCTTGCCGCTGGGGCAGTGTATGTATCCCTCGCAGATGGCGCCTCCCATGCCAGAGCCATTGTACGCCTGTATGCGTATGACATTGCGCCCTTTCTTCAGATGTTTCGTTATGTTGTAGCGGAATGCCACATAGTACGGCCAGCCTTTGCCAAGGCATTTGCCGTTGACGTACAGGGTTGACACATCATCCACAGCTGTGGCGAAAACCGCCACATCAGGAGCTTCGTCCAGCTCAAAGACCTTTTCAAACCACACATTGGTGTATTCAGGCCCCCCTTCCCTCTGGCTCCATATCCAGTTGGCATCCCAGTATTCGTTCTCAAAGTGGTTTCTAGTCCACCCCGTCTTCTCCAATACGGGGATTCCCTCCCCTGCGCCATCCAGGGTGATTCTCGCCAGCACTACCAGTTCCCCTGCGGTGAAGGTGGAAGGCTCCTTGCCCAGGCGCACCTTTGAAACCACGTCAAGTTTTCTGTCCAGCAGCTCCAATGTGCCGCCTGGATTTTTGGCGCCCTTCCAGCTGAGGCGATAGCTGGCGCGGGGAAGCATGTCCCTTATGTAAACCGCTTCGCCAGGCTTTATCGTTTTGGCGTTTGGTATCTTGTTACTTGTGGAGGATACACGCACGGCATTCAGCATGCATCTCATGCGGTCCCATCCAGTGGAGCGCAGACTAAGTTCCTTGACTATGCCAGACCATTGAAAGTATTCATCGACAGGAAAAATAGTGGTATGGATTTTTCCGTCAGGATGCAGGTTCCTGGTTATGGTTCCTACAAAGTCCCTCCCATCCTTAGTTGTCTTGAAGGTCAAAGTCAGGTTTCCTGGTCCACCAAAGGAGGCCAGGTCAACCTCGATTTGCTTAATATCCTTGGCATCCCATTCTGGTGTCCTTAAAAAAAAACTAGCGCCAGCGCTGATGTCACCTGTGATGCCGTCTTTGGACTTTACACCATTTTTACTACTGAATACCCAATTTGAAAGCAATTCATTTCCAGAATATTCAGTGTCAATATAGCCAAGCCCATCCTCCACAGGCTGCAGGGAAATGTTGTCCAGGTAAACGGGGAAGTTTCCCTCATGCAGATGGAAGTACAGTTTGACGTATTTTGTGCCAGGCCAGAATTTGTTGTTGGCGCTGCTGTCCTTGCTTTGCCCCTGCACCACAGCGTTCCATTGCTGCCATTCGCTGGAAATCATCCTGTATCCCACGGTCAGCATGTAGGTGCCATCGGCATGCAGACGAACCTTGGTGCCAGCGGCCACGTTCCAGGGCAGAGGCTTGTTGAACTCAACTGTCCAGCCATCGCCAGTCTGTGTGACCTTGTCCACCAGATAGTGGTATTTTCTGTTGGGCAGGTCGGAGAAGTCCTCCTTTGCGCCAAAGGCAACTATGCGTCCCGCCTTCAGATTCCACTTGGATGCGTCCTCCACCTGCATTGAACTGGCGCCCTTCTGGGCGTCAGCCACCACTGTTGTGAATGTGCCTGATATCGTCTTCACGTTATGGCAGGAAATCATCCTCTTGTCCTGGTCATAACATTGGAACCCCACGGAAACACGGGCGTTGGCTGAAGCGCGAAATGCTCCTTTGAACACATATTTCTTCGTCACGTCAACTGGTATCAACTGTGTGCCCACGGTTGGCCTGCCAGTTATCTCGGTGCAGTTCTTGCCTGCAAACGGCTGCACATCGACGGTTTTGCCTTTGTCAAAAAGTTGGGTGCCCTCTTCTGCGCCCCCATCTTTCACCAGCTCCTCGCAAAACGAAACACAGGCCACAAGCAAAAGCGCTGTCAATAAAAAACGTCTAATCATGAAATACCTCCATTACATTGGTGCGCAGCGGTTGTCATAAAGGAAACCTGCGTAAAGGAACAGGTATATGGCATTCTTGTCAAGACCATTTGGAAACTGTGTGGAACGGATTGATGAAACTGGTATGCTCATGAGGGCCCGGAATTTCCTTGGCTCCACATGCCCGTCAATGTAAACCATGTTGCAGTAGCCTGGTGTGGCGGTGGACATGTTGCTGTCATCTCCAGCAACACGCGCAGTTCCGTCTGCTCTCATGTCAGCACCGCCATGACGGTAGTTGGGGTTGTATGTGTTCTGAATTGTAGGCTCCTTGCGTATGGTGTCTGTCACCAGGAATGCGCTGGATGGCTCATATATGGACGGCTCGGAAATCTGGCAGTATTTCCCGTTTGCATCGGCACGCCCCGCACTTATTGCACAGTTAATGCCGTATGATGTGCTGGCAAAATTACCATCGCCAGCCCAGCCCATGGGATTTGGTGAAGACGGGCACCAGAATGTGCCTGCGCTTTTCACGACGCTTAAGTATTCGCATCCGTAGCCAGTGCCTTTTGAGCTGGGATTGCCATCCCTGTCCCTGCCAGACAGGATGTTATACCAACGCCCATCAGTCTGGCTTGCGCCGTGCTCGGGCACCACGCGTCCATCGTAGTCTTCCATATACATGGCGTTGGCAAGTCCGATCTGCTTCAGATTGCTTGTGCAGCTTATGGCGCGGGCCTTGTCTCTTGCCTTGCTCAGGGCAGGTAGCAACATCGCGGCAAGAATTGCGATGATCGCAATGACTACCAACAACTCAATCAATGTAAAACTTTTTCTCTTCATAATGAAATCCTCCGGCTAATCTAGCCAATTGTTATTTTGAAATTTTTGCTTATGTGAATCTTCAGCATTGTAATTATCCTATTTGTTCAAAATATGGCAAGTGGATAAATTATTGAAAAAAATGGAGAATTCCGACTTTTTTGATTATTTCGTAACGCTATGTTCCCCATGAAGGTAGGTATTTGAGAGCCCCGTTAGGGGCGATGGAAGCTAGCCGTGGGTGGA
>JAFYGL010000337.1 GCA_017543165.1 Victivallales bacterium
CTACCCTTATGGCAATTCAGCATGCATGACCGTCCTCAATCCGCATTGCCAACCATGTGCTGGACATTTATCGGCAACTTGGTCAGCATCTCAACCTTAGTTCCATCCTTGCACAGAGTGTTTTCTATCACCAGGTAGTCAAAGCCTGGAATGACGACCTCGTCCCACTTGTTTCCAATGCCGCGCAGCGCCACGTCCAGCATGGTTATTATGCGGTTGCCAAGTGGCTTTTTAGTGTCGAGTGTGATTGCCCCGTAGAACTCCTGGCATTCCGTGTAGCCTGAATTATGTGTGCCAGTATATGGCTTCAGATTCTCCAGGGCGATTTTACGCCCGATCCTGGCGGAGACTTCCTCGGACCTGGCCGCAAAGTAATCCACCAGCGCCTTTTCCTGAAGATATGCGGGAAGATTCTCCGCTGCCACGCGGCAGAATTCCCTGTAGCCCACATCGTATGCGCCCTCGACCATGTCAAACCAGTATTTCTGCTCAGGCGTCACGCTTGTCTTCCCGTCAGTCGCAATGACCGAGCGGCGGACGCAGGCGTTCAGCCCGTCCTGTTTCGTGCCCGCGCCAACATGGACCCAGTCCCCTGGCTGTATGACGCGGTTGAGGGCCTTGCCGATAATCGAGCGATTGGCCTCGTTGGCCGTCACCATGAAATCAAAGCCAATCTCCTCCGCCCCAAGTTCCTTCGCCGCAAAATATCCCCAGGCTGCGACCTGCGTCTCAAGCATTCCAGGCTTCAGAACGGCAAGCATGGAGCGAATAACCGCATCCGTGACAATAGACGCATTGCGCACCAGCTCCACCTCTTCCACGCTCTTCTCATACTTGACTTTGAAGTACTCCTCCTGCAAGTCCACCACATTCTCCTCACCGAAAATGCTGTTGCAGTATTCCACCAAGGCAGAGGGTATGACCTGCCTGGGCGTAAGCAACGCTATCTTGTCTGGCATGACGCCATTGTTCGCGGCAATGAGAATGTCCTCAAAACGCTCCGCCGCCACAGGGTACTTTTCATCCGCAAGCTGAAGCAATTCCGCTTTGTGCACGAAAATCCCATTGTGACGCACCAGCTGCTCCGCCGCATAGCCGCCTTCAAGCCCTGCCACAAGATGCATCCCCGTTGGCCCCACCACACCGCCGACCTGCTCCACGGAAATGTTGCAGTTCCCGCAGAGATAAGGCACGTCGCCGCAATAATGTTCGTCGGAGAAAACCAGGCCAACCTCCACGCCATGGGCATGTATTGCCTCGTATATCTTCTTGCGCCTCAAGGCAAATTCCTCGCGCCCAATGCGCTTCGTCTTGTCTATGGTCGGGACATTCTCCAGCACCTTAAGCACCTTGTCGAAGTCCTCACGCAAACGTTGTCTGTCTATCATATTTTCTCTCATTATTTCAAAAGTTCCTTTACATCATGAATACCGCGCGGGCGCATCAGAGTCCTGCTGAAGGCCTCGCCATAGCGCACGCCTATCTGCTGTCCTCGCATAAGCGCCCTGCCCTCCAGCATCTGCGCCGAGCCGCCAACGACGCCAACCTGCGAATAGTAGCATTCCATCGCCTTCAGCTTGTAATGGAAGGTATCGCTGACATCCACTATCAACTGGGGCTGATGCTGCGGGACAATTACCTCGAACTCATATAGAGGGACATCCTTCCAGACAGGATGCTCCTCCATGGCGCATTCCAGCGAGGCGTGGAACCATCCCTCGTTCACCACCTGGTTCACGTTCTTGTGGTCATGATAGTCGCTGGAGCAATGGGTGAATACAATGTCAGGCTGGAAGGAGCGTATTTCCTCAATCACCATGCGGTACGTGTCGTTGCCCACTTCTATGCTCCAGTCCAGCAAGCCAAGATTCCTGTAGCTTGCTATGCCAAGCACATCGCAGACCTTCATTGTCTCCTGGCGTCTCGTCTCGCATATTGTCGCCTTTTCCGCTGGAGTGGCATAGCCTTCCGCGCCAGGCGAGAAATGCACAAGACGCACATTCGCACCCTGTTCGGAAAATTTGCGGATGGTTCCACCCATTCCTATGACCTCGTCGTCAGGGTGCGCACAAAACAAAAGCACTTTCACTGTAAATATCTCCTCTTCCGCCAAAGCAGGCACATCCGCCACCTTCCACGCAGGCATACAATTCCTGTGGGAGGCCCCAGAATGGCTGCAATGGATTTTCAAATGTGACTAAGGTAATTTCAAAATTCCAATGTGAGCGTCGAAGCGGCGCTCACATTGAAGTTTTGAAATTGGCTCTAAAACCAAAGACGCTAAGCAAACAAGCATTCCCACTCAATGGAGTGCAAACATACTCGTCGGGAATGCTTCTGCAACAAGGCTTTCTGCCTGCTATTTGACCATCATGGATTGAGCGGCGAGCAACGGCTGTTGTAGTCAAAGCCAATGAACAGGAAATTAAAGATAGAGCTCTTTGACAGGCCTGATGGGAATTCCGTGCTTGTAACCTGAGAACTTGGTATGCCAGAATTTTCCCAAAAGCTTACTGGAACCGCATGGCCATCCACATACACAGTCTGGGTCTTGCCTGTGGAATATGAAGGAGAAACGTCATTGTCCGTTCCAACACCTGTTCTCATTTCACCGCCTGCCTTCATGTCAGCCCCATTGTGTCGATAGGCACAGTTGTGAGTGTTCTGGATGACAGCCGTGCCGCCCCACTTGATGCCATCGCAAATCAGCCAGGCAACGCTGGGCGTATGGATCGAAGGCGCGGCAATCTGGCAGTATTTGCTTTTTGCATCTGCACGACCTGCGCTGATGGCGCAGTTGATGGAGTAGCTTGTGTACTGATAGCGCTGGGCGGATTCACTGCCGAATGGCGCATTTGAACTGGGGCACCAGAATGTGCCCGCGCTCTTTGCATAACCATAGTAATCACAGCCATACCCCGTGCCTGTGGCGCTCTTGCCGCCATCCATTCTAATGCCCGAGAGTATGTTGAAGAAATTGCCGTCCTGTCCAGGGGTCAATGTGTATTGTGGAACAACACGCCCATCGTGGTCATCCATGTACAGATTGTTTGCCAGCCCTATGGTCTTGAGATTGTTGATGCAGGAAATGGAGCGTGCCTTGTCCCTGGCCTTGCTCAATGCGGGCAGCAGCATCGCCGCAAGAATGGCGATGATTGCAATGACGACCAATAACTCAATGAGAGTAAAATGCTTCTTCATTGTTTCTTCTCCTATATAAAAAATGTGAAAAAAAGACGATTTGAGAAAAGAAAAAAGGGAGTTCTCTACCCTTCAGAAACAACAGGAAGAACTAGAAATCAGCAGGGTGCTGTGAGATTGCTGAAGCGCAACGGTTATTCAAATAAAATGGCTTGAAGTTTTCTAGCATCTACGTTTCCTCATCAGTTGAGCCAATTATAACATACTTTTTTGACAAAGGCAATAGGCTATGAGATTTTTTTTCAGACACCCCATAACGTTGTGTTCCTCACGTGCTTTGAAACAAGTTACGGGGCATCTGTGTTTTTGTCATCGCCCCTTATTTCTTCTCCCCAGTGACAAACAGAATATAGTCCACGGCAAAGAGATTCTCCTTTTTCGAGCCTTTCACGTATGCAGGTCCCTGTAACTTTGCCGACACCCACATTTCCACTGGATGCTCCGCCATATCTGGCGTATAATTGCCGATTCTGAACGTAAATCGCCAAGTCCAGTGCGCAAAAATATACGGCAACTCGCTGCTGACTGGCGCAAAGCCAATCTTATGCAAATGGAACTTCTCGTCAGCTGGATAATCCTCAAGA
>JAFYGL010000338.1 GCA_017543165.1 Victivallales bacterium
CCACCTGCGCCAAACAGAAGGCAAGCCTCCACTGTCCACAGTCCACTGTCCACAGTCCACTGTCCACAGTCCACAGTCCACTGTCCACTGTCCACTTGTATTTTGGCGTGAAATATAATTCACTTGCAAGACTATGCCACTCTTGAAATACTGAACTTTGCATTGTAGATTATGTCAGTTGTTTTTGTATCAGGTTCAAGGAGTAGTTTTTTATGACAAGATTGAGTAGATTGTTCTGTGCCTTGTTGCTTGTGGGTGCCATTTGCCTGAGGGCGGAATTAACGGTGCGTGAGCAGAACGGCACGCTTCAGATACTGCGGGATGGCAAGGTGCTTGCGAAATCTATACGCCTTTCGCTCCTGGATACGGAACTCAAGGAGCCCAAGCACAGCCACGATGTGCTGAAGGACGGCTCACAGGTATGGAACATCTGGAGCGAGCATCCTGACACGCGGGTGAGAATGGAAGTTGCCCGCAGAAGCGACGGCGCAGTGGAAATATCCATGCTCTCCAATATGCTGCCCATGCCAGTCAGCAGGCACCGCTATATCTATATCGACCTGGAACCTGGGCAACTCATCGACAAGCACTACGACGCACTTGAGGGCAATGCCCGCGGATGGCGCCCACTCTCAGGCGTCTTCGATGCGAAATGCAAGTCCTTCGGCTCGCACTGGATGGCCTGCGATGGCCTGATATTCGACTTCAATCCAATGGGCGCATCTTCATATTGCAACCAATACAGAATGGGCGCAGTCAAAGGCGTGTGGAGCGTGGAGCGCAAGAAAAACGCCATCAACATCTCTGGCGGCAGCCAGAGCCAGAATGCAGGAGGCTTCACTGGCATAAAAATGGTGCTTCTGGAAGGCAAAAACGAGGATTATGACAAGATGCACCTCATGCGGACCTACCACTACAACCAGCACCTCAAGGCAAAATACCTGTTATCCTTCGGCGCACCCGCCACAGGCAAGCAATATAGCAACGGCAACGTGCCATTGGCGGAAAACGGGACTTTCGGCTGGGAAGGTGCCGTGCCGAAGCCAGTCGTGGGCTACAAGGAAGGCGCACTTTACAGTTGCGTCGCAGGAAAAGATGCGGTCTATCGCTTCAATGGATTGCCTGACGGCTTCTACGTCTGCACAGCCATCGCTGGAAACTACACTGGCCTCGAAAACAAATTCGACATTTCATTCAACGATGTCAAACTTGCGGAAAACCTGAATGTGCAGGCAAAGAAGGTCTGGATCGGCTCCAAGACAATCCATGTGAAAGGCGGCTCGCTCAGGCTGAAACTGTCAGGCAACTACATACTCTCCACGCTGGGCATACAGCCGCTAATGGCGGATGCGGAGGACTACTCCATGCAGAGGCCGTTCTGGTTCTCGGAGGGATACGAGCCCGCACTCATATACAGGAACGTGGATTTTCCAAGGGAATACACCCTGCCCTCCTCAATAGAGGTGCTGGACCTGCCAGTGCCAGGCACTGAAATGTCCGCCGAATACAGGCAGCCTCCGCGCCCCACCCTGCTGCCCCCTGCAAACATGCCCTCCCTGGCCTGGGCAAACGATATGAAGATGGGCAGCATGGGCGCGGGAATGAACCTGGCGGATGAATCATGCCCACAGGATTTGAGGACCAGTTTCATCGACAGAAATGTGAACGGCAAGGGCTACAACTGCGTCATGACAGGCTTCATGCACAGCCGCCACACATATCCTACACGCTTCAACGATGGAATTGAATACAACAGGGTGCTGGCAAGGGAGGCCCACAAGCGTGGCCTGAAAATCATTGACCACCATGATGTGACAATCCTCTGGAACCAGCACAGCGGCCTGCGCACACTAGCGGAACGACTGCCTGAACTGTGCCGCGGCATTGACGACCACCTGCCCTCGTTCCAACTCTGCCCCATCAATCCTGACTTCAAGAAAAAGTATTTCGACTACTGGCGCAAGAACGTGGAGGCTGGCATAGATGGCTTCCAACTGGACGAGGTGCAGTTCTGGACGCATACATGCTCATGCCACTACTGCCGCGAGGCTTTCACACGGGACACAGGCTGGATCTATCCGCTCAATGAACTGGACAAGTCACTTGCAGACACATTCACAACCTTCAACCGCCGCTGGCACGACTGGCGCATGGCGGCAATCACAAACTGGTTCATTGATTTGCGCAAATATGTCCAGGACATCAAGCCAGACCTGGTGCTCTCAATGTACACCACCCACTGGGGCTTCACACGCTCCGCGCCACGCTACAAGGCAGGCTTCGACATAGTTGATTTGGCCAGGACTTTCAACATGTTCGGAACTGAGGTCATGACCAGGAACGTGATGAAGTCTTCCAAGTCGCTGCTGCCAATGCGGAAGATGAAGAACATCATAACCAAGGAATACGGCACGCGGATGTGGGGCATCTACTACACCAACGACTGGGAATCCACCTATTTTGCCTGGTGCGTGGCCAACATGTGCGGGCAAAGCGCCATCATGGCGTTCAACATGCCGCCAGAAGCCCCCGCGTTCCGCGACTTCGCAAAGACGGAAGGGAACATGCAAATCACGGGTGCGGAGAATGTGGCGGAAATAGGACTGCTCTTCTCCACAGCCAGCAGGGACTGGAACAAGTCCATCGGCTTTGAAAACGGGCTTTTCGGCATGGCGCAGCAACTGGAGGCATTGCACATTCCATACGAAATGGTGGGCGACATCAGCCTGAGACCTGAAATACTCTCCAAATACAAGGTATTGTCCCTGGGCACATCGGCCTGCATGTCGGACGCACAGGTCAAGGCGGTACTGGACTTTGCGGAAAAAGGCGGCACACTTCATCTGCTGGGCGTCACAGCGCTTTGCGATGAAACTGGCGAAATGCGCAGGCAATGGCCATTCGCAAAGATATTCGGATTCAAGCCTGACTACTACAGCAAGTTGAAACTGGGAGAATGCGACGGCGTCAAATTCGAGCGTCAAGTGCGCACATTCGTGAAACCAGGCGCTGTAAATCCAATGCAGGAAATCCGCCCATACGGCAAGGGACGTATCATCTACCAGGCAAGTGACATAGGGGCATATCTCTACACAATGGAAAAGACCGCTGGCGACAAGTGGCCATACGAAAAATACCCCGTCATGGAAAAATTCTACAGGGACTATCTGGCAAATTTGCTAAAGAACGTGCAAATCTGGAACACAAATGCGCCTGACAAGGTGTTCACCGCCATCTGGCAAGAGGCGACTGGCTCGCTGGCCATCCACTTCTTGAACGCCACTGGCGAAAACAACAAGAAAGGCGATGTCCTGGATGGCCTCTCGCCCAAGCCAGCCTTCCCCGCATTGCCAGAAGACATAAAATTCAGCCTGAAATTCGCCAATGCCAAGTCAGTCACTGCGGCAAGCCCCTCCTTCGAAGGCATACGCCCGCTTCAGTACAAGGCGCAGAAGGACGGCACTATCGAGGTGACGCTGCCCGCGGAACTTGCCCAGCAATACGTCGTGGTACGGATTAGATAATAATCACCCCCAAAAACAAAAAAGGAAAGAAATCATGGCAGAAAAAATCAATGGAAGCGTTTGTTTGAACCACCCTGACACACCAGCAGTCGCACATTGCGCAGTTTGCCGCAAGCCTGTCTGCAAGGAATGCCAGAAAATCTACGAAGGCGTCACCTATTGCTCAAAGGAATGCTACGACAATGCAAAACGCACTGGCGGCATGGTGGACGATGTAATCAAGAAACGCAAGGCGGTGGAATTCAAGAGAAAAATCCGCAACATCATCATTCTCCTCATTATAGTTGCACTGGCATTCGCTGGCTGGACATACTACAAGAAGAACAAGAGCACTATCGACGCAAAGGCAAAGAACCTCAAGCAGCAGACTGAAAAGACCATCAATGACAGCAAGAAGAGCATCGACAAGGGCCTCATCAAAGATTCCAAATACAAAAAAGAACACGAAGGTCTTTTAAAATAAAGCTCCGTTATCCTAAAGCTATGTTCCCAATGAGGGCAGTTCTAGGGACAAGACATTCGTCTGTTGTGCGCCTTGCGACAGTCCGTAGTAGCGACGGCGTCCTCACCGTCGCACCAGTTGCGTTTGGAAAAACAGCGGTGTCGCATGTGATTGGGACGATTTAAAGCCCCTATTGACAGGAATGCAATTTGTAGGCAAGACACTAATCCCACCGTCGCGCTGACGCGCGCCGCCGCTGGTTTTCCAAACGCAACTGGTGCGACGGCGAGGACGCCGTCGCTACTACGGACTGTCGCAAGGCGCACAAC
>JAFYGL010000339.1 GCA_017543165.1 Victivallales bacterium
AGTTTGGTGTCTGCGGATAGTGTTGTGCCTGCCAGGTGCGGATGGCGGTCATGCGTCCTTACGCGCGGCCCATGGCCGCGCGGAATAGCGTGCCTTCTGAACTCGGGGCTTTCGCCCCGCGCACCCCACTGTCCACTGTCCACTGTCCACATAAAAGAACAACAATAAGGAATACACAATGGCAAAAAAGAAACTCAAAGTACTGATGATAGGCAACAGTTTTTCCGAAAGTGTGCTGGCCTATCTTCCCCAAATGGTAAAGGCTGATGACAAAAAGCCTGGTCTGCGCCTTCGCCAGGCATATATCGGGGGATGCTCCATTGAACGGCATCTTCAGGAATACGACCAGGCATTGGCCGATCCCAGCTACCGCCCCTACCTCACCAACATGCCACTGGAGGGCGCACCACGCCACTCGCCAACAAGATGGGAGGCAAATGTCCCTGAAATGCTAAAAGAAGACGCATGGGACATAGTGAGCATACAGCAGGCCTCAAGATTCAGCTGGAAACCAGAGACATACGGCAAGGATGCGGAACGCCTTGTCTCCATCATCAGGGAACTGGCGCCGACCGCGGAAATCGTCGTCCATGAGACCTGGGCATACCGCAAGGACGCCTCGCCGCTGGCGGAATGGAACCTGCCCCAGCGTGAAATGCATAAACGCCTCGCTGCCGCATACAGGAAACTGGCCTCGTCTTATGGCTTCCGCCTGATTCCCGTCGGCGATGCAATAGAACTCTCCCGCAAGGCGGTAGATATTCCATACGCGCCTCTTTCCGAGGCAGCCAGAAAAAAACTTCGCTGGCCAGATCTGCCGCCAAACGCAGGCGACGTGGTAGGCAGGGATTACTGGCGCAAGAATCCCGAAACGGGCGAGATGGAACTGCACACGGACGCCTGCCATTTGAATGCAAGAGGCAGTTATCTGCAGGCTTGTGTATGGTACATGTTCCTCTTCGGGCGCAAATCCAGCGACCTCCGCTTCTTCCCCAAAGACTTCGATGACGCCTTCTGCAAACAGATGGCCTCCCTCGCAGAACAAGCCATATACAAGGCCTAATTCAACGCAGAGGCGCAGAGTTTTCAACGCAGAGGCGCAGAGGCGCAGAGTTTTTAAAGTTTTATAGACAGGTTATGCTTTCTGCAAACCAAGAAAAATCCTTAAAAACTCTGCGTCTCTGCGCCTCTGCGTTAAAAGAAGCGTCTCTGCGTTGAATAAGGTGCTGAATGTTACAGTTTTTTTGCCGTCATAGCTGATTGCGATATGGTGTCTTTAGCCCCTTTTGCAATTGCCTTAATTTCTCGCTTCAGGAATCTTTTCAACATTGACAAGCTGTGTCTCAATTTCAGTCAAGGAGGATGCATTTGCCTCCCCTCTGCAAATGGAGAGCATCTTCATTGCGGCCCTAATACCCATTTCCTGTGGAAACTGCTCCACGCTCGGTAAATTGTACATCTTTGTAATGACCTCTATGTTGCCGAAGCCAGTCACGCAAATCCTGTCTTCCATCCCGAGAGCGTGAAGCACACTCATTATAGTGAATGCATCATTGTCAGAATCTGTTACGATTGCGCTGATATTCCCGAACCTGTGGATGTTTTCCTTTATGATTGAGCATCGCGTTGCAAATGACAGATTATGCGCAAGCTTCAGCTGACGCTGCTGTGTGTCTAGCAACCCGTTCTCCTTCATGGCAGCAGTGAATCCAAGCAGGCGCTGCTGCCTGTTGTCCTCAATGTATTCATTGGCCGTAGAGGAGATCAATACATTCCTGTGCCCCTTGGAAAGCACAGCCTGCATCATATTGAATGCCCCCTGGTAGTTGTCATTGCATATCACATGATTATGCCCGCTGTATGAAAACCCCTGGTCTATGTAAACCACGGGCAGCCTGAAATTGTCTGGAAGCTTGCCAACGGCGCACGCAAACAGCCCCTTGTACTTGGATCGGGAGAGGCAGTCAATGCATTTGTTGACATTGGTGGATACAGGGTAGAATATGCTTACAGCGCA
>JAFYGL010000340.1 GCA_017543165.1 Victivallales bacterium
AAAATTCGAGGCAATGATGCGTTGGAGTTTTGGAGATGTTTTTTTGCGAATGACGACGCACATACCCTCGTATGCAAGGAGCCATTCACGGAAAAACAGCCCAAAAGAACAATGCAGACTGCATCGAATTTTTCCAACTAAGTACTAGGGTGCGCAGCGCGGGGAACGTGCCACACCAGAGGCTGCGCCCGCTAGGGCGCTACTAAAACAGGTCCAGTACTATTTCAAGCTGTGCTTCCGTCGCGCCCTTGCGTGCGAATGCACGCGCGGCTCAAATCGCAACAAAACATCTCCAAAACTTCAACGCACCTGTATTAGAATTAAATCAACTAAGTACTAGCGGAAGTGCCAGCCAGGAAAATGCTATCTTTCCAGATGCAGCATTTGCTGTGGTTTGAGTTGATATTTTCTGCCGTTAAGCATGAAATAACCGTCGAAATCGCTGTCGTTGTTGGCAACATAGATGCTCTGTCCATATACGGCATAGCGAATATTGCCAGTGGCAACCACGTCCAGGTCGGAGGGTTGTTCGCTTCGCATGAGTACCGTGACTACATAGCGTACCAGGTCATACAACGCAGGATGCCCGGGGAATTTTTCGCTGTTGAGAAAGAAAGCATGCCCTTTGCCCAGCTCGTATTCTAGCAAAACAGGAATTTTATCCTCCTCCTTGTCAAGGTTGGCAGAGAAATTCTTGCTGCATAGAGCGATGACCTCAGCCTTGTTTTCAACGATGCGACCGCCATGATAGGTCCCATTGCTGGAGAATTTCGCATCGCTGTCCATACCCCAGTTCACCCATTGGTATCTGCCGTCAGCGGAACTGTTGCGGGGAAATTTCACGCCTGTGATTTCCACTGGCGACATGCCGTTGATCTTGAGCCCGAACAATTTACTGAAATCGCCATTGTTGTAAATCCTGAATGGCTCGTTGCGCTTGATATTGGTGCGCATCTGTGCAAGGGACAGCATAATGGTGCCGCCATTTTCCACAAATTCACAGAGCTTGCCATACAGTTCGTCAGTCATGGTATTCCAACCAGGAACAATGACAAGCTTGTAGCGATTAAGTTTGTCCAGTGGAATATCGGCAGGAATGATATCATACATGCCGCATGGTGGCTGCCCAGAAGTGTCGTTGTTGCCCAGGTTGTCGTTGTTGAACCAAGTGCTTTTCTGATAGACTGCCTCCGTGAGCTTCCAGCCTTGTTCTGGTTCGCCAACGGCAAAGTCAGGAGTGAACTGCCCCCAGACATTGTATGCCCACAGTCCTGGCCAGCCATCCAGATGTCCCTGCATGAATGCCATGGGTGTCTCTGGTCCACTGTCTGGGCGGTCGTCTTCCTCGCAGAAGTCCTTGAAATCCCGCATGATGTTGCGGAATCTTACGCATCTCGGGTCTTCACGTCTAATATTGTAGCCATAAAAAGGCCAGCCAAAATGCCCTGATTCGCTGAAAATCGCGCTGAAGCCCGCCATATATGCAAAATTCAGGGCATTTTGGAAACGCTTGAAGAAAAGTTCATCCCATGTCGCGCCGCCGTACCAGCCGTGGGCGATAAGTGTATAGAACTTGTTCTTGCCGTAGGCGCGGGTGACTCCACGGAACGCAGACGCAAGGCGTTCTGGGTCGCCTGGCATCATTTCTAACTGGTAGGTATCGAATATCTGGTTTTCAATGGGAGGAAAACTCATGCATGAGCAAACGCTCAAAAAAGGTCCGCCTCCATAGAAGCGTTCCATGTCACTGTAGCGCTTAAGTTGCTCATAATAATTGTTTCGGGCTTCCACCAAATCCTTGGCTGGTTTTAACTTGCCATAGACTCGAATCACGGATTGTTCAGGCCAATAGACCATGCCGCCGCATTCTCCGATGATTTCCCTCCCAAGATAGAGGTCCCCCGCCTCCTTCAGGAGGTCTTCCACTACCGCAGGTTTCATAAAGCCATCGTACAGTTTTTCAACAGGACGCTGGAAGGTTTCCGCCTCGCGGTCAATGATCTCCATCATGGTGAATGGAGTTTTGTTCGCAATGCATTCCCTGATGCGATCGCGTATGCCTCTGCCATCACGATTTGCAAAGCGGAATGCATTCCCTATCTCCTCGGCCTGCTGGTCGGTGTATTTGCTGGAACGGGTTGGGCCAATGAGAACCTTGGGATATTTCCTGGCACGTTTTTTCATCTTTTTTTTAGATTCCTCAGCTTTCTGTGCTGCTTCATCCTTGGGAGTTGCAGGTCCCGCCAGGACAATTGCACAGGTGTTGTTCCAGTCGTTGATTTTCACTTCGACTTCATACTTGCCGTTTGCCAAATCCTTGACAGTGGCGACCTTGGAGCTATCCATTGCCTTGCCCAAATCGTCAAAGGCGACGATTGTGTGAGGTCTGGCATCTACAATGAATTTGCGGGATATTGCCGTTACAATACGTTCCTTGCCGATGATAAATCCCTCGCCAAGTTCCACGGGAGTAAGCGGAAACATGTAGTTTACTGGCTCATAGCAATCGCAGGCGTTGCTCCAGGAATAATGTATGTAAAGCAAACCATGGCGCAAACCGCAGATAAAGGCACGATTGTACATCTTTGCAAAGTTCTTGTTGTCTTTGGTAAAAATGCCAGGACGCGTACCTAGAAGCATGGGGCTGGGACTAAGTTGCGCAAATGCCTGGTGACGGAAGGTATTGGGTTTCCCAGTTCCCATCAGCATGGCGCCAAGGTTCTCACAGTCTGTCTCATAAAAGCGCAAACCGCCTGCCTCTGCCTCGGACGTCGTTACAGGCTGCGTGTTGGCAAGAAACACCTTGCCTCGGTCAAGGACATGGCGAATGATCTTGGCGCGGCTGGGGCCACATGCGTAGCCAACATCAAAGACTTTCATCTTGAGTGTGCCATCAGCATTGAGCACCACGCTCCTGCCGTCCCATCGCTCATAGCTGGTGCGGTCTTTTGCGACTGTCAGAGGATACATGGTCCCATTTGCGAACTGGTCCATGTATATGCCGTCCACGCCGCCGATTTTGATCAGGTATTTGATCTGTTCTATGAGCAATTGCTCGTACGCGTTGTTTTGATATGCATAGACCAGCAGGGAGAAGATGTTGTCTTTTTCATTTGGATAGTACATGTCCACGATGGCCCTTCCGTCAGCTGTGCGTAGAATACTGTCGGCAAAGGGCGTGTTTTTATCAATGATTTCTGTTGCTTTCTTGCTGATGGGCTGTCCATATATTCCTTCCAGGCTGGCGCCTGGCTTGGGCAGGAGATGCCCGTCCTTGATGGTATTGATGTCAATCACATGTGGGGACATTTCCATTTTCACAAGCATCTTCATTCCAGGATGCATTTTGCGTACCTTTTCCCGTTTTTCCCGATAGTTCTTGATGAAATCATCCCTGCTGCGCAGCAGGGATTTTCTGTCGCCGTATTCAAACCAGTCCTGGACTGTGCCGATGCGCAATTGCACACCGTTTGAGGCATCGCGTATGCCCAGAGAAATCGGTCCATCAAGAGTGCGGTTCATATCAAGAGCACGGCGCAGTGTATTTATGAATTCAAAATAATCGTTTTGCCTTGTCAGCATGACAAGTTGTTTTTGGGTATAGGTTTCTCCTGGTTTTATGCCTGCGGCGTTGCGTAGTTCAGCACTGTTGCTGGCAACTTTTGCCAATTCCAGATGACAGCGGAATGCATCGTCTAGGGCCATTGCGCCAAAGCCGGATTCCTTGCCCTTGATGTAGAGGGTTGGATTTGCCCCGACGCCAGTTTCCGCTGTTATGCCCTGCATGCCACCAAAATATAAATCATTGGGCTTGATGACATTTGGTGACAGCACGTTGAAATAGCTGTAAACACCAATGTCCTCGCTGCTGGTGTTGGTGATTGCATCTGTGATTTCCAGCATGCCGTCTTTGTTGAATTGCAGCGTTCGTATGACTTTGCGGTCGGCGGTCGCCGCTGTAATCACAATGGAACTGCCCCTTTTTTCAATGACTGGTTCCCAGCCTGGCCGATTTTTGCTGACTGCCATTGAGAATCGGTCGAATCTCATCTTTTCAGGCGCTGGATAAGAATACGCCGAAGAGTACATGTATTTTTCACCATTGCGCTCAATGATCAAACCTCCTGACCTTGTTACGGAAACTTGAGTTTGACCATTGCTGATTTGCGTGGCAATCGGAGCTGGTGTGAGCTTGACCATTGGCTGCGACGGGCGCAATTTGTCCGCTTCCTGCTTGTCCATGTAGATTACCTCGGCGTCTTTGAAAGTCAGCGGTGCCTGCATTGAACCCGCCAGTTTTTTTGTCATGCTGTTGTTAAGTCTGAACTCATTTTCCCTGGCTGATTCAATGCGGTCGTCAAGTCCCATTTCAATGTAGTTGACCAGGTCGGAAATATCCAGGTAGTACCAATAGCCTTCTTCTCGTGGGGCAATTATTCTGTGGTCCATTTCACCTTCCCCTGGACCAGCCATGACCAGCAGGCCGGAACTCTTGCTCCACCAGTCGCGAGACCCGTCCTTTATGAACATAGTTCTGCCACGGCGAAGCAGGCGTTCATCGCCTGAGGCGGTGAAACGTCCCAGCTGCTGACCATTCAGGCTCATGGTAGTCAAATCGTTCCAGCCTGAAGTTGCATTGATGTTGTAGAAAAGCCTGAACTTCAGCAAGGCGGTCTTGCCGTCAACCTTTGAAATTGCAGGGAATCTGATGACTTTTGAACATGCCTGTTCTGCACTCGGCAGAATTATCTCAGGTAGTTTTATGCTTTGATTTGAGTTGGCAAAGCCCACTAAGCCAATCAGCAAAGCCATTAGAATTCTTTTTGTCATGTTTTCTCTCGATTTAACAGTTGCAATTGACCAGGTCTCCCAAAGGCGTATCGCTAATGTCCCTGACTTCAGCGAGCCCTTTGATGAGAGGGTGGGGCTGGCGCCTCCCTGAAACATGCCGAAATCCTATTTCCCCTCGACGAACTGCCCCAGAATCTTGCCGTACGCCAGTGCCTTGGTAGCCAATGGGCGATGATCAAAGCTACTTACATGCCCTCCAAGAAACAAGGCATTTGAACGATTCCTGTGAATGGACAGGTCGTTTGCTCCTCCCCAATACCATTGGAACATGTCATTAAGAAGAACATGCCCTGGATCGTCCGTCCCCAGCCTGGTGTTTGCTGCCTTGGTGCCATTGTAACCCTGACCATCGTAATTTTTGCAGCCTTGCTCATTCACATAGAATACGTGGTAGCTGAGAGCACAGTAA
>JAFYGL010000341.1 GCA_017543165.1 Victivallales bacterium
ATGGCGGGAATACCAGCGCATAACAGGCTATGATGCTCGTGAACTTCGCGGTGAGCAATTGGAGGAATGCCAGCGCCAGGGGCTTGTGACCATGACAGACAACGGCGTCGCCCCCACAAAGCAGGGACTGCTTTTCAATGACAACCTGCTGTCAGAAATACTGGATTCAATGTGAGCGCCGAAGCGGCGCTCACATTTTTATCTGCTTCAATCCAAGATTTACACGCTGTACATTGACGAATTGCCACAATGGCGGGCATTTGGAGAGTGCCTTTACCAGCTGTGATGTGCTCATGCCTATTTGTGCTGCAGCATCGGAAATGCGGTAGCCGTTGCTGGCAAGATAGTCCAGCACGCGTGCCGCCCACAATGGGTAGGCATCCGACTTGAGGCTGGGCATTGGACCTGGCGGCGTCATGGTCTCCGAACGCAGTTTCAGGGCTATTTCCAGGCGCAGGCGCTGCAAGGCGGCTGACTTGTTCTGGTGCTGCGAACGGGACACGTCGTTGCATGCGGAAATGCCGCTGGCCAGATGTGTAATCAGCACTGCGCTTTCCGTCTTGTTGCGTTTCTGCCCGCCTGGGCCCCTGCCGCGGGCCGTGTCCACGCGGCATTGCGACAGGAGGGCATCGTCCTCCAATGCCAGTAATGCGTCCCTGTCAATCATTTGCAGAACCTCTCCAGTTTCCAGAAGTTGAAGGCATTGTTCCAGAATACGTCCTGCAATTCCTCTTCAGTGAGGCCGCAGTTTGCGATTTCATTTGCCGCCTCCTTCAATTCCTGCCAGGGTGAATCAGTTCCGAACATGACTTGCTTTACGCCAAGTTTCCTGACGATGCGTGCCATCTGGTTTTTGTCTTGCATAAAAGGAATTGAAAATGATGTATCAATGAATATGCCTGTGCCAGGCAGCATTTCCTCAACTTGCTCCCATTCTTTCCAGCCGCCAGTATGGGCGGCGATTATTTTCATTTCTGGATAGCGGCGTGCAAGTTCCGCAAATGTGGCTGGCGTGGTGTGGTAAGGCGGCTTGAAGCCGATGTCCTGCCCCGCGTGGAACAGTATTGGCAGTTGATGCTCCTGGCAGAAATCCCATATTGGCGTCAGGCGTGTTTCCAATGGGTCGAAGGACTGGTATTCTGGATGGAATTTCAGACCAGGCAGCCCAAGGTCAATGATGCTTTGCAGTATGCCGATTACGTCATCGTCGTCGGGATGCACGGCGCCCAGCGAGAGGGCGGGCCATGTGTTGTGCTGAGCCGCCCATTGGTTTATGGACTGCGCCTGTCCTGGGCGTGTCACCACGGGGCAGTTCATCCAGCCAGTGTAGCCTGCTGCAAGTGATTTTTCCGCATGGTCGCTGAATGTGCCGTTGGTATGCGCAGGAATGAAACCAGACAGTTCCCGCAGGTGCGCTACTGCCCGCTCTGCTATCTTGTCAGGGAAAACGTGTGTATGCGTGTCAAATATGTTCATGATGCCCTTCCTTCTGGATGCGGGATAATATAACGTGGTGCTTAAAGATTAAAACAGTGGAC
>JAFYGL010000342.1 GCA_017543165.1 Victivallales bacterium
CTTGGGTCGGGTGCCATAAGCATACCCATACTCGACGGGCTTTTGCGGTCTGAAGAAGTCAAGGTTGTCGGCGTTGGTTCGCAATGCAAGGTGCAGAAGGATGCAAGCAAGCCAATCCGCACAATGACCACGCCGCTGATAAAGCATTGCGCTGAAATTGGCTTGGAAGTTGACAAGCTGGCAACCGTGAACAACGAGGCATACCACCAGCGCTTCAAGGACAGCGGCGCGGAGATTCTTGTTGTCGCCTCCTTTGGCCAGATACTCAAGCCCGCCTTGCTGGCCCTGCCGCAATTCGGGTGCCTGAACGTGCATGCCTCACTGCTTCCCAAATACAGGGGGGCCGCGCCAGTAATAGCCGCCGTGCTCAATGGAGACGCAGTGACTGGCGTGACATTCATGGAAATGGAGGCTGGCCTGGACACTGGCGGCTGCTACGAGATGCTGGAACTTGAGATTGGCAAAGAAGAAACTGCGGCGGAACTGGAAATGCGCCTGGGAAACCTGGCAGGGCAGAACATAGGGCGCGTAATTTGGGACGTTGTCCGCAACGGCAAAAAGCCAACGCCCCAGTCAAGCGAAGGTGTTTCCTACGTCGGCAAGGTCAAGAAAGAGGACGGCTTCGTGAAATGGGACTGCACTGCGGAAAGGATAGTGAACATGCTGGCCGCATACGCCTCATGGCCTTGCGTATTCGCGAAAATACCCGCAAGGAACGGCAAAATCAAGGTGATAAAAATCACAAAGGCGAAAAGCATTGAACTCAATTGCAGGGGCAGCCAGCCAGGCGACATACTCGCCTTCGGCAAAGAAGGAATATTGGTGGCTTGCAGGGAAAGCGCATTGCGCATTGAAGAGCTGATACCCATAGGCGGCAAAGGGCACATGACTGCCTGCGATTATTTGCGAGGCTCGCCTATCCCACCAGATTGCCCCAGAATGTGCGATTTCGCTTCGGGAGATTGATTTATTATTATGAAACAGATTCTTATTAACAGCGAGGAGATGCAAACTCGTGTAGCTGTTGTCGTTGACGGCGTTCTGCATGACTTTTTCATGGAACGCAAATCCAGGGACCAAATGGTAGGTTCCATTTACAAAGGCGTCATCCGAAACCTGGAACCATCCCTCCAGGCCGCTTTCGTCGATATCGGCGTGGGGAAAAACGCATTCCTGCACTACTGGGACATGATTCCAGCCACCCAGGACATGCTGGAGGGAGACGGCGATGTGGAGGAAGACGACCGCGACGAGGAAATACCACCCGCAACTCCACAGCCACGAAAGCAGACGCCACAGGTGCTTGAAGTGCAAATGGAGGAGGAACGCGCCCCGAAAACCCAGCACCAAAGATGGCGCAGGCATTCACGAAAGGGGCAGCAAAAGCAGCTGGAAACGCAGTCTCAGCCACAGCCGCCTGTTGAAAAGGATGAGAGCAAGGGCTTCTTCGCCAGATTGTGCAGCCTGTTCAGCAGAAAGGACAAGCCAGAGCCTACAGCCCCTGTCCAGGAAGCCCCCAAAAAAGGCAATAACCAGCAACAGCAGCAAAAGCAGAAGCAGCAGCAACAGCAACAGCAACAGCAGAAAAGGCAGCCCAAGCAACAACAGCAGCAAAGGCAGCCCAAGCAGCAGCAAAAGCCTGCTATCACGGCAGATGACATACCGAACCTGTTCAAGCCAGGCCAGGAAATACTGGTGCAAGTCACCAAGGGCCCCATCGGCACTAAAGGCGCCAGAGTAACTACCAACCTGAGCATCGCAGGGCGCTATCTTGTGTTCCTGCCGAACTCACCGCACCTGGGTGTCTCCAAACGCGTTGAGGAAAAGGCGGAAAGGGAACGCCTCCGTAAAATGCTCAAGTCCCTGGAAATACCAAAGGGAATGGGACTTATTTGCAGAACCGTGGCCGCAGGATGCAAAATCGAACACGTCCAGCGTGATTTGGATTTCCTGCTGGACAGTTGGAACGCCGGCAAGGGCCTCCAGGAAAAGAAGGCGCCTGTCTGCGTATATAGGGAACCTGCTTTGGCGGACCGCGCCCTGCGCGATTGCCTTACCGAAGATGTGGATGAGATTGTCACGGATTCGGAGGAGGTTTACAAGCGCGCCAATGACATGATGAAGCGCTACGGCCTGTCATCCGTTCGCATCAAGATGTACACGAATCCGACGCCCATATTCAACAAATACGGCCTTTCCCAGCAGTTGATGTCATTGTTCAACCGCAAGGTGAACCTCCCTGGCGGAGGCTACATCTGCATAGACGAGACCGAGGCCTTGATTGCAATCGATGTGAATACCGGCAAAAACCGCACTGGCAAGGACCAGCCAGAAACCATATTGGCAACCAATCTGGAGGCCGTGAACGAGATTGCCAGGCAGCTGCGCCTTCGCAATGTGGGCGGTCTCGTGGTGCTGGACTTGATTGACATGCGCTCGAAATCGGATCAGATGACGGTTTACCGCGCATTGAAGGAACGCCTGGCCGAAGACAGGGCGCGCACACGCGTCTGCCAGATTTCATCGCTGGGACTGCTGGAAATGACACGCCAGAGGGAAAACGAGAGCCTGGAAAGCACAATGTTCGACAACTGCCCGTACTGCAAAGGACGCGGCCTGGTGAAATCAGCCACCAGCATGAGCGTGGACATTCAACGCAAACTCAATGAAATCCTAGCCAGAAAGCATTATGCGAGCCTGACGGTTTGCGTGCACCCCAGAAACATAGAGCGCCTGAAAAACGAGGACAGGAAACTGATTTCCGCCATAGAAAAAGAAAACAAGACCACCATTTCAATACAGGCGGACCCCATGTTCCATGTGGAGGAATTCCAGATTACGGACACAGTCACTGGCACTAGCCTGGGCAAAAACTGATGGATTGCCGCAATCTGGCATTGCAAATCAATGGCGAAACCAGGCGGCGTCTTGCACGGCACAATGCGGCATGGTCACGCCGCTTGGAACTGTGGTGCAAATATGTGCCCTCGCCCTGGTGGGCTGAAGGCCTGGTTGTGTCACCCGAACTTCGGGGACTATATGAGGCATGGCTGCCGCTGGACGAGTTTCTTTCTTCACTGCGCAATATAGCGCGAGCATTCCTCCCCGATTGCAATTGGCTGCCATTTCCCTTGCGCGTAAAAAGCCATGCCTCCCTGCCTGACCTATGGGCCGATTTGCCAAGGTGGCTGGGTGGCAAGGTGCTGGTGAATGAAGACGAGCTGCTGCCTTTGCTGTGCGCTCTCGCCGAGCCGCGCTCTTTCGGCACATCATGCGGGCGCTATGAAAGGCAGTTGTCCCAACTTGAACAATATGCCTGGAAAGGGTGCCGCATTCTTGACATTGGCTGCGGAGTTGGCATCAATACGCTGGAGATTGCCCACGCCCTGGAGGGCTTCTCGCCAGAAGTCACTGGCCTCACCAGCGAATGGCTTGAGGTGTGGATGGCGCAGAACCGCCGCATCCCCCATGATGCAAAACGCCAAACTCAATTTCCAGAAGCAAACGCCTCTTTCATACAAGGCGATGCAGAGCACTTCCACCAAAAAGCAGACATCATTGTGGCAAATGGCCTGATTGGCGGGCGCTTCCTTTCCCGCAATGCACAATATGCCAGTTTTCTGGATTGCTGCAAAGCCTCTGGCGCAAAACTGCTTTGCGCGGCAAACCACTTCCATCAAGGCAGGCTACCCGCAATACAACGCTTCATCGCCCTCGCCCAAAAATGGGGCTGGAACATTCAAGGCACACCAGGCAACCTCACTTGTAAACGTTAAAGCCAAGGCGGCTGTTCCCGCCAAGGCAACCTGAACGGGCGCCGCCTCGGCGCCCACATAATTAAACAAACAATGAGAGCATCTTTCCATACATTAGGATGCCGCCTGAACCAGGCGGAGACAGCCTTGGCGGCAGACGATCTGTCGCGTCATGGCTGGGAGATTGTGCCATGGCCAGGAGAAGCCGAAGTCCTCGTAATAAACAGCTGCGCTGTGACAGGGGCCGCCTCACAGAAGACGCGCCAGGCAGTCAGCCTTGCAAGACGACGCTGCCCAAATGCAATCATAGTTGTAATGGGCTGCGATGCCAAGGTTGATGACTGGGAGGGCAAGGCGGATTTAGTTGCCCCGCATCCAATGACACAGCCATTGAGCCAGTTGCTGGGGCTGCAATTGCCAGCCGCTGTGTCACCTGGCGATGAAGGCAATGGCTTCAGGCTGGAAGGCGCGGCGCGCTTTGCTGAAAGGACACGCGCAAATCTGAAAGTGCAGGACGGCTGCAACTTCTTCTGCTCCTACTGCATTGTGCCGTATGCCAGGGGACGGGCGCGTTCAAGGGCGCTGGATGATGTGCTGCGCGAGGCAAGGGAGTTGCTCCAGTCTGGCTATAAGGAACTTGTGTTGTGCGGAGTGAACCTCACCACCTACAATGACGGTGGCGTTGACCTGGCAGGACTGCTAGCAAAATTGCTGGAACTGGGCAATGGCTTCCGCATACGCCTTGGCTCCTCCGAACCAGGCGATGTAATCCCGCGCGTGGTTGATTTAATGCGCAATGAGCCAAGAATATGCCGTTTCCTGCATCTTCCCCTGCAATATGGCGAAGACAGCATCCTCAAGCGCATGCGCAGGCACTACACAGCCGAGCAATATGCGCAGATTGCCCTGGACGCCGCAGAAAATCTGCCAGGTCTCTGCCTGGGGGCCGACATTATCACTGGCTTCCCTGGCGAGAATGAGGAAACCTTCCAGAAATGCCTGGACTTCGTGGAAAAACTGCCCTTTGGCTTACTGCATGTATTCCCATATTCGCCACGGCCAGGCACACTGGCCGCCACATACACCGACAGGCCCTCCAAGAATCTTGCTGACAAACGTGCCGCGCAACTGGCGCAACTCGGCGCCCGCAAAGCGGAACTTTTCGCAAAATCACAGATAGGCAAAACCCTGGAAGTGCTTATCGAGGACGATGGCGCAGGCTGGTCGGACAACTATCTGCACGTATCCTTGCAAGGCGCACAAGCCCCTAGAAACACAATCGTCCCTGTCCAGATGGCAGAATATTGCGGCGGCAGAGAACTTCGCGGCAGTGCGCATATAGAATTACAATAATTATCCAGGGCTGTTCCCGCTAGAGCAACCTGAGTGGGCGCCGCCTCGGCGCCCACATAAACAACATGAACAAAATACGCATAACAGTAATACGCAAGGCCAACTATCCCGACCTTAGCGAAAAGTACGAACTTCCCATGGAAATGCCTTGCACCATGGAGGAAGGGCAGGTTTTCATTGCGGACGGCTACAAACGGCCAGATGGCTTCTGTGACAGCGCATGGGAAAGCATATCCCCGTTTGTAATGACACTCGCTCACGGCGGGCATTCCATCTACGGCAATTGGATGAAGAACCCCAGGTCCGCAATGATATCCTGCAATGACGGATTCCGCCCTGTCAGCTTTCTGATTGAGGCTTTGGACGACGAATGAGTCTTTCGTAGCAATGCACCAAGGTGGCGCAGGCTGCGATTGCCAGAAGCGGCGTGAAATACAATGTGAACCTGCCGTCATTGTCATTGAATGTCAATGCCACCACAAAGGCGTGCGCGGCCAGCATGGCGGCAACAACCTGAGAGAATTATTGTAATTCTGTATGCGGTTGTTCTCGCTAAGGCAACCTGAGTGGGCGCCGAGGCGGCGCCCACAAAACTACAGTTTTGCCTCTACGATTTTGCCGATAAGCGCCTGGTATGGATTGTCGCTGGGATGGTAGAGGGTGTATATCTGGGGGCTCCAGCTTTTCACGGGCTTGAGGCCAGGTATGCCGTTGACCTCCATGATGCGAAGGCGCCCGTCCTGTCCCTCCCTCATGTCTATCCTCACGTGGTCGTCGCACTTGAGCGCGTCGCATGCCTGTGCGGCAAGTTCAATTGCCTCCTCCTGGTGCTCCTCTGGAATCGAGACATGTGTCAATCCCACGCCCCGCAGGTCGCTGCGCAAAACAGGATATTTCCCGTACAATTCCTTTGCCACGGTGATGCGCCCTGGCAGGATTTCCCTTTTTTTGCCGTTGCCAAGCACCAGCACCGTGTATTCGCGGCCTGGCAGGTATTCTTCCACCAAAGCACCTTGCTGCAACTCCGTCTGAATGAAATTAACTTGCTTTTCCAGTGCCTCGGGTGTTTCGGCCACGCTGTTTTCATTGATGCCAATGGAACGGGATTCGCCGTTGGGCTTGACGAACGCGGGGAAGAAATCAATCTGGCTGGCACTGGCAGGCGGGCACAGGACATGCCTCGGCACCCGTACTGAATGGGCGGCAAGTATCTCGTGGGTGTCATACTTGCTGATGAGGTTCTTCATAGTCTGGGCGGATGGCCCGATGTAGGAAATGCCCAGTTCATCCAGCACATCAGCCACCCAAACTGCGTCTGGAGGAATGCCGATAATGTCCTCTCTGTCCGAGAAGAAATACAGGGAGCTCCACGCCAGGGTGCAATCGCCCTCGGCCAGTTTCTGCTCCAGTTCACGGCGGTTTTCCGCCAATACAATGCGGCAATCGTGGCCATTTGCGATGATTGCGTCCCTGACTGCCTCGGTCACCTGCATGTTTCCCCAGCCCTGGGCGTCTCCGCCCGCGCCAGTTATAAGTACAATTGTTGCCTTGCTCATATTCCTATCCTCAAAGTGTGAAAAGTTCGTTGTCTGGTTTTGCCTTTTTCAATGCCGCCGATATTGCTGGTGCGCTGTCCTTGAAATATGCGCCGATGTTTTCCTGTGCGCCAGGGAAGAAATCAATTTTGGAATGATAGCTGAATGACTTGGCGCAGATGTCCTTTCCAAGCAGGGCATTTGGATTCACAATGCGAAGGCCAGCACCGAATGCCTTGCTGAATTCCTCCTGCCAGAAGGGCAGGGCATATTCAAAGTGGGTGCAGCACAATGCCAGAAGCAGTTTCTTTGGAGGCGTCTTCCATAGCAAGACTGCCTCCTTTGCATAATCCGCAATGCTGGCGCGTATTTCTGGCGCGGCGGGATTGCTCTCCAGGCGCGTCGCCAAGCCTGGACACGCCAGGGAACGTATGCGCCTGGAGGAAACATGCCTGGAAAAACGATATGAATACACGCCAGATTCAATGGTGGAATTGGTGCCGACTATCAGCATCGAGGCGTCTGGCATCTCCTGGACTGCCGCCGCCACTCCGTTCACAGCCGCCTCTATTATGCCAGACACGGGGAACGGCGGCGTGTACCAGGCACGCATGCGGTCATAGATGATGGACAATGTATTGCAGGCGATGAGGCAGCAGTCTGGCTTGAATTTGGCCATGCCCTCGAACACATTGCGCAGCAGCATTTCCTGGCTCAATTTGCTGGGCAGCTTGTTGAAGCCGCCTTCCTGCGAGGGATACGCATTGAAATACACAATGTCGCAAGGTTCGGCGCCCTGCGCCTTTTCATTGAAAAACCTGGCAGCCACATTCAGGCCGCCCAGACCTGAATCACATACAATTACCTTCTTCATTTTCCAACTTCCCGTTTCAAAAAGTCCCTGACCAGTTCCACAAGCTCGGCAGGGGCATCGTCTATCGTGCCATCGGCAATCCTGTTCATTCCGTCAATCCATTGCATCCTGTGCTGCATGCAGCATACCCTGTTGCGCAGCATTGCGGCCCCTTTCGGCGCATCGTCCAGCATGGTCTGGCGTATCTTCTCCAGTTCATCGCAGAAACCCTGAACCCCGTTGTACGCAAGCACCGCATTCCATGCCTGGTGCGCACCCGCCTCGCTCTGCAAGGGGGCGGACAGTTTGCCCATCAACTCATTGAAGTCCGCCTGCTCCTTTGCATCCAGCAGGCGCAAGCCGTCCTCACGTATCTTGTATGGAATGGGTCTATGGGACACAATGCCTGTTTCATCAATCTGCATTTCCAGCATATAGCCCAACTTCCTGTAGAAAAGTTGCGCTGGCTGGTAGAACGCGAAGTTTCCCAGGCTGAAATATGCGGGGCATTTGCCAAATTTCACCATGCCCTGGGGCACATGCGGATGATGGCCCACAATAATGTCCGCCCCCGCCTCAGCCCACAGGCGGAATGCCTCATACACGTAGAACGAGGGGAAGGGCTGGTTCTCCAGGCCGCAATGGGCGGATACTATGACTGCATTGTATTTCCCCTTTGCCTGCCGTATCTGCTCCGCCAGCACCTCAGGCTCCCATGGACGCACACCTGGCGTGCTTTCCGTCGCGCCGCGCATGTCCTCGCCTTCTGAAATTGCCAGCAAAAGTATCTTCACGCCGTTCACGGTGATTTCCTGCGGCTGGCGCGCCTGCGCCAGATTGTCACCCGCGCCTACACAGGCAATGCCGTTATTTTCCAGAAGTTGCCTGGTTCTGAAGAAGCCCTCCGCATCTGAATCGAATGTGTGGTTGTTGGCGCAGATGGCGGTCTTGAAGCCGCCAGCAAGCAAGGAACCTACATGCTCTGGATTGCCAGAAAAGGCGGCCCCGCTCTTGGTAATGTGCCTGTCCCCTGTATAAAGAGGTGCTTCCAGGTTCACAATGCGATAATCCGCCTCGCGCAAAGGCCCCAGCAAATCGCCATAGACCTTGCCTGGCTCGTCCCTCATCATATCCGCAAAGTTGCGTATGGGGGCAAAATCGGATGCAAAAATGATTTTGGATGTAGTCATGGTTCTTTTTTGCGGGCGCCGAGGCGGCGCCCACTCAGGTTGCCCTGGCGGGAACAACCCTGGTGCGTCATGCTGGTTGATGTGGGCTAGTTTACAGGGATGAAGTCACCGTAGCGGCCCACCTTGTCGGGCAATGTGGCGTCCCATGCCACGTTGCCTGCGACAAGCACATATTTCATTCCAATTGGCATCGGGTCTTCCCCGCGGAAGCCTGCCTTGGATTCAAACTTGTCAGCGTCGAATATCACGATATCCGCAATGTACCCTGGTTTGAGGAGGCCGCGTTGCGGAATGCGGAATATCTGCGCTGGCAATGCAGTCATCCTGCGCACCGCTTCAGCCACGCCGCACAATTTGCTTACTATCCTGAAGAACGTGGGGAATGTGCCAACCGCCCTGGGATGCCCGCCTAATTGCGCACCTGCATCCAACTGCATTGAAATGCCGTCTGAACCAGCGCATACCCATGGCTGGGACAGTATCCTCATCATATTCTCCTGGGAGCATGACAGGAAAGCCGCGTTCTGGTCTGTGCCTTCCAACAATTCAAGCATGCAGGCCCTTTCCACGGAAAGGCCCTTCTCCTGGGCAATTTCCGCCAGTGTCTTCATCTTCCTGGTCAAAATCGTGGGCCCAAGTTCACGTGGACTGTGCTCCAGGGCCTTGACAATCTCCTCCTGGAACTCCGCCGAGCCTTCGCGCAGATGCTTCCCAAAGTCTGGATCCATGTTGTATGGGGAAGGCAGCACCTGCCCAATGCGCGTGGATGTGTAGATGTATGGATAGCGGTCCGCATGTACATCCATGCCAGACTGCTGCGCCTCCTGTATGTCCTGCAAAAGCCGGTCAATCTTGTGGAAGTTGCGGGGGAAGATTGTCTTGAGATGGCTGACTTCCAAGCGGCCCGACCCCGCACGAGCCACTTCGATAGCCTCATGCAATGCCTCAAGCAACTGGTCGCCTTCACTGCGCATGTGAGTGGCGTGTATCTTGTTGGTGCCCTTGGTGACTGCCGAAAGTTCCAGCAACTCCGCAGTGTCGGAGAACTTGCCAGGGAAATAGGTGAGACCGCTTGTCCATCCAGCCGCTCCAACCTCGAAGGCTTCCTCGATCATGCGCTTCATGGCCTTGATTTCATCCTTGCCGACCTTTACGTCTTGCCCGCCCATGACCTGCCTGCGTATGGAATTGTGCCCGCACAGCACCACCGTGTTGGTGGAAACAGAACGCTGCTTCAGCACGGAGACGTATTCCGCAAGGTTGTTCCAATGCATGTCATTCAACTCGCCTGGCACGCAGCTGGAGGAACTGCCGCAGTTGCCGTCCACCTCGGTAGTCACTCCCTGGAACAACTTCGAACGGTTCTCCGGGTAGGTAAGTTTGCGGGTCTCGCCGTGTGAATGCGCGTCAATGAAGCCTGGTGTGACAAGTTTTCCCGCCGCGTCTATGATGCGGTCCGCATTGTCCTGGAATGCACCTGCTTCGCCAATGGCCGAAATCAGGCCCTTCTCAATGAGCAGGTCCTTCCTTTGTGGCGCATTTCCTGTTCCATCGCAAACTAACCCATTTTTAATGATTATTTTTACTTGCATAATTATAGCATTTATTGTAATTTGGTTGGTGTTACGCTGATTTCCACTTGATTAACCTGCAGTTCGCAGTCATGTTCCTGTCCTTCCGGCAAAGGATAAAGTTCATCCCTCAAGTCAAACATGGCATCTACAGCAGTTTTAATCATCTCAATGGATTTTCTGGGTGAGAAATGATGCATTCTCGCCTCGTATCCGCCTTGCACCAAAAAATTGGCGGGTGAAATGTAATCCTGATATGCAGTGGACGCAAATGCAATGTACGCCTTTCTGAACGGGGAATGCCACTTGATTTCCTGGCCTAACTCCGCACAAAGCTCGCCTGGCACGCCAACAAAGCAGACATCGCCGATTGCCAGGCATTGCATCTCCAGGTCAATGGTGTCACGGTTAAGGTAATGCGTCGGCAGTCTATTTGGATTGTTGCGGAAGACAGACCTGAGAGGGACGGTCAAAGTCCTGCTCATGGCGCCAACCTTGGCATTTTCCATGCAGAAGCGCTTGGGATTGCGGATTGCGTCAATTAGGCCGCGGATTGCGCCTTTTGCCAGATTGATGCCCATTCTTCTGGCGGCGTCTTCCCCTAGCTCGTCCTCCTTGGGAATCATATCGCCGCAGGCACCGCTGACAAACATTGCGTCACAATCCGCCTCGGACATCAAGTACTCCCTGAAATATCCTGGATAATCAGCCGATATGCGCAGGGACCCCCTGCCTATGGAATGGCTTGCCAGTGGATGCGCGGCATAGTTGCCGATGATTAGCAGCGGAAATCTTGTGCCTGGCTTCATGAAGAAGAGCAGTCCCAGCTCCTGGTCCTTGAAGCCATCGGCCAGACGACGCAATTCGGCGCGGTGCGGCATGAAGCAGTCGTAGTTGTCCGCTGTCACAATGCGCCTGTTTATGTTCTCGTCTAGCTTCAGCGAATAGAAGAAGGGGCTGGCCTCCACCATTTTGCCTGGCAGCTTCTTGCATTCCTCGATGATGGTGGCTTCCAGCCAATCCAGGTACTTGTGGTCCACATGGTCGTCATACTTCGCCTCCGCGTTTGTCTGGGGGCCGCCGTGCGTATGGGTGCAGGTCAGCATCACATGATATTGGGGTATGCCCAGGATTTCGCCGCAGATGCCACGTATTTTCCTGATGTAGGCCTCGTCAAAGCACTGCAGGTCAAAGCTGATGAGCAGCACCTTGCGCTCGCCGTCATCGGCAAAAAGGCCAGTCATGTACAGATCGCTCAGCTTTGCAAGGGAGTAATCCTCCATTCCATAGCCAGAAATACGAACTCCCACCTCAGGGGAGATGATTTTGTTGAACCAGGAAATCTTCATTGTTGTTAGTCTTGTTTTTATGTGGGCGCCGAGGCGGCGCCCACTCAGGTTGCCTTGGCGGGAACAGCCGCGAGGCGGGACAAGGTTGAGTTTATTTGATGTAGAACAATCTAACGTCGTTCTTGGGGACATCAAAGGTGAACTTCTTGCCAGTTGGCTTGATTTTCTCGCCTGTGCGGGCGTCAACTATGGCCTTTGGCTTGAAAGGCAGCGGGAATGTGACCTTCGGTGGAGCCGCCTTGTAGTTGCCCACCAGCAGCATTGCCTCATTGCCTTTTTGCAGCAGGGTGTAAGTCATGTCCTTGTTGTCGCCTACAGTGGTCAGCAATTTGGAATCCATGATCAGGTCCTCGTATGGGCGCAACGCCTCCAATGCCTTTGCGTGGTAGTAGAAATCCAGCGGCGAATCAAAGAAGTTGCGCTCGCAGAAATATGTGACGCCCATGGCGCCGTTCATGATTGCCTCCAGCACCAACTGCTCCACCTTGTATGATTCGAACTCGCCGTAGGTGCCTGTGGAGAGCCATGGTATGATGTCCCTGTTGCCAAGAATCTGATGGTTCTTCCGTATGCAGTCATGCACGTCCTGCGCACGCCCGCAGACATACAGGCTGGGCTGCGCCATCTTGAAGTTGTCGGGATAAAGATAATTCCAGTTTTCAATGGCGTACTTGGGCGCGGCGGCATGCCTGTTGTAGGAGCCTATGACTGGCATGGGTATGCCTGCGGCCTCGGCGCCTTTCCTCACGGCCTCCTTCACATCACCCATTATCTCGGTGCCTAGACCATACAGGAATTCATCCAGGGACTTGCCTGACTTCTCCAGAAGCGGGCGGCAACGCTGGCACAATGGCACCGACTTGGTGGCAGGCCCCCAAATCTCAATGTCATAGAACACAAAATCAGGCTTGCTGTTCTTCACATTTTCGGCAATGCGCTCCATTTCCTTCTGGTAAAATTCGCCCCTGTAGGTGGGGCAAAGCCATGTGTTTGGGACGCCTGGCACCTGGCAGTAAATCTCATGTCCCGCCTTCTTCCCCTTTTCCATCACGTGGAAGCAAGATTCATTCATAATGACCTTGTAGCCCGCCTTGTGCGCATCATCCACATATTTCTGTTTTGCCTCCAGTTTTGCACCCTTGCCCCAGTAGCGGGGGAATGTGGAGACTGCAAAGAAGCCAAGGCGACGCCAGTTGTTCAAGAAGTCAGGCCAGGTCTGGCCCAGTCCATCGCTCATCCATGCCAGGCTTATTTGCATCCTCTTGAATGGCTCGATCTTCGGTGCCTCAACTACCTTCAGTGGAACCGTGGTCTTGAACTGGGGCATTCCCTCTGAGATGCCGTAGATAGTTACATTGCCTGTGGTGCCCTTGGACGCCGCCAAGAAGAATACGGGCGAATTGACGGTCGTGCC
>JAFYGL010000343.1 GCA_017543165.1 Victivallales bacterium
CTGGCTAATTTTACCTTCGCTGTTGGTTGTGGCATTGTAGAATGTGTGGCGTCCCTTGTAGGTATTATAATAATGATTTTCCAATGAAGTGTCTTCAAGTGTGAGGTTCCAGGTTTCGAAGATATAACCCATTTGCGAAGGATATTTGACCTCATGCGCATACCATGTGGCCCTGTAGTCTGTGCCAGTGCTTTTTCCGCCGATTCCGTAGGTGGGAATTCCATAATGGGGGGTCCACCACATTGTTGGCAATGCGTATGCTGATGGGCAATGGAAGACTCCTTTCGCCCATTCGGCAGGAAGAGAGCCCCAGCGCGTGGCTGCGGTTCCATTGGCATTCTTGGCCTCACCGCCGCTTATATATGGCGCGGCAAATATCGTATATGGCACGGACCCGCTAATTTCTTTGGTTCTTTCCTCATTAACGTAGTTGGGATCCTGTGAATGAATGGCACTTTCGTAAGGAAGAATGAAGTCATCCCAGTCCATGTAGTATTGTATGCAGCCGAACACCACCTGCTTCATGTTGCTGGCGCAGGAGATGACTCTGCTCTTTTCCCTTGCCTTGCTCAATGCAGGCAACAGCATTGCCGCCAGAATCGCGATGATCGCGATCACCACCAGCAGTTCAATCAAAGTGAAGAACTTTTTCATTGCTTGTTTCCTTATTTGTTAAATATCGCCGATTCAAATTCATTTTCATGCTTGTCCATATTTTAGCAAACTTTTGGGCGTCCGCAATAGGCAGAGAATAATTTTGTTTGCGTGGGCAGTTGCTTATGTGCCCGCAAATACTTTTTGCCCTGCGGCAGCTTGAAATTAGGTTAAAATGGATAAGTTACGGCAAACGACGAAAAAAGTCGCATTGTGCAATGTAAAATTCAACAAGGAGTTTTGGAATGACAGAGTTGGCAATCAATGGCGGACCAGCGGTGTTTGGTGGAGTTAGGGCGGACAGTTTTGCGCCAAAATGGCCTATACCATATCCAGAGACGGAGGCGAAACTGCTGGAAGTTTACCGTTCCAGCCTGTGGGGCGGCTGCCGCAAATACGAGCAGCAGCTTATGACTGACTTCGCGGCCTGGGCGGGCGCAAAGTATTCAGTGTGGATGTGCAATGGCACCACCACCCTGGAATGCGCGCTGATTGCATTGGGCGTTGGACCTGGCGACGAAGTCATCGTGCCAGGCGTGTCATGGGCCGCCACTGCGCAGACGCCAATATACGTGGGCGCCAAGACCGTGTTTGTGGACATTGACCCAGAGACCATGTGCATAGACCCAGCCAAGATCGAGGAGGCAATCACACCCCGCGCAAAGGCAATCATTCCTGTGCACCTGTTCTCCGCAATTGCGGACATGGACAAGATCAACGCAATTGCCAAGAAGCACAACCTCTACGTCATCGAGGACTGCGCCCATGCACATGGCGCCAAGCAGCACGGCATTGGCGTCGGCGTGCTGGGGGACATCGGCAGCTTCTCGTTTCAGTTGTCCAAGCTGATGACCGCTGGCGAAGGCGGCTGCTGCATCACCAACAATGACGACTATGCGGACAAGGTGATGCGCGCCAGCCACATCGGCACATCCCGCTTCAATCCAGGCGTGAAGCCTCCCATGGGGCTGCTTTGCCACCAGTACAGGATGACCGAATTCCAGGCCGCCATCATCCTTGACCAGCTGGCGCACCAGGACGAGCTCCGCGCAAAGAGAATGCAGCAGTTCCGCAAGCTGGAGAAGCTGCTGGAAGGCGTGCCAGGCATCAGGTTGCAGAAGACTTCCTGCCCGGACGATTTGCGGGCATTCTACTTCATCTGCTTCATACTGAAACTGGAGGAGTTGAAGCCTGGCATCGACAGGGACACAGTCATGAAGGCTCTGGAGGCGGAGGGCGTTTTCCTCAACATAGGCTGGGGCTATCCCATCTACGGCATGGGCATCTGGAACGCACGGCCTGAAGTGTATGAGAAGAAGGACACGACAAACTGCGACGAACTCATGTACAAGAGGCAGCTGGTCTGCACTGGAAACATGCTGCTTACTGACGACGATGTGATTTCCAAGTTCGCTGAGGCGATTGACAAGGTCATGAGGGCATACGCCCGCTAATTCACAAGGAGTAATACTATGGTTAAGTTTGGCGTGGCCGACTACGGCGTCGATGTGTGGGAAGGAGGCAACTACTGCCTGGAGCAAAGGCTGCTGAAACTCAAGGAAATAGGATATGACGGCATTGAACGGCTGAAGGGCCAGGATTTGTCCGAGGCGTTCAACAACGCAATCACATTCCACAGGAACGGAATGGACTTTGCATGCGCTGATATGCCCACGCCTGAATTCACGTTCAGGTGCGCCGCCGCATTCGGCAAGTCCTACGTGTGGATGCCTTCCAAGGGACGGGAGAACCTGGATATCGACGTGTATTGCAGGCGCTGCCGCGTGTTTGCCGAGGCTGGGGCCTACTACGGCGTGAAATGCGCGCTCCACAACCACATGGGCAACCGCATCGAATCCCAGGATGAACTGGAGTATTTCATGAAGGAGGTGCCGCAGGCCACACTGCTTCTGGATGTGGGGCACCTGGCTGGCGTTGGCGGAGACAACCTCTACATTCTGGAGAAGTATTTCGACCGCTTGTCATCCATCCACCTGAAAGGCGTGGTGAAGAAGGACATGGACGCGCCGATGTCCACCTGGTGGAACAAATACCGCCTTTGCAGCATACTTGAGGACCAGCTGGGAATCGACTTCAAGGGCATCCTCAAGATATTGAAGAAGCGCAACTACGACGGCTGGATACTGGTGGAACACGACACCCATCTGCGCTCCCCGTACGAGGACCTAAAGGAGGCCCTGGCCTACATCAAGGCCAACTTCTGATTATGCATTGCGCGGAACCGCGCAGTAAAATCGTACAGCGCATACTAACGTGCACATTTTTTTTCAAAAATGCGGCATGGCGGTTTGCAAAAAACACAAATCGCGGTATGTTTTGCCGTTGTTTTTTCTAATTGTGGTTGGCGTGGCAGCAGTGATGCGTGACGCGCCATAGTTTAATCCTTGACAAACAGGAAGAAGGTACCATGGGTTCAGTAAAGAAGAAGAGGCGGAAGAAGATTGCGAAGCATAAGCGCCGCAAGCAGCTGAAGGCAATGCGCCACAAGAAGAAGTAATTCATATCTGTAATGCGCGGCATTAAAGCCTGCGCTTGCAGTTGAAACTGATTCTAGACTGCCGTAACGCCACGGTAGAACACCAGGAGAACACTTATGTCGCGTACATACGTCTTTGTAATTTTGACTTTGGTGGCTGTGGTTTTTCTTGGTGTTGGGTGTCGCACATTCAGCGAAGATGTTAAGGACGAGGCTCCCTCTGCGGAGTCTCGTCCTTCTTTGTCTTCGGAAGATGCCCAGGAGCAGAAGGCCGCGCCTGAGCAGAAGACTGCGCCTTTTGACAATGAGATTGGTACCAATGCGGAAAATGAGTTCAAGGCGGGAAGGGAGGCCGAGAAGCATTTAAAGGCGAATCCTCCTCCAGCCGAGGCGAAAAAGTATGTTGAGCAGGCCGAGGCTCATTATTTCAATGCCATGGAAGTTGCGCCTGGAAAGGTTGCCTATGTGGAGGCTTGGGCGCGTGTGGCATTGAAGGCGCTGCCTCTGGAGAAATGCGAGGCTAAACTTGCGCCTCTGGCGAATAAGCATCCAGGTTCGCAGCAGCTGGTGATAGTGTATTCAAGGCTGCTGTCCAGGCAGAAAAAATACCAGCAGGCATTGGAGGCATTGCAGGGCTGCCTTGAAATCAACATGGATTCAACCTTGCTTTGCCGCGAGATGCTGCTCCTTTATTTTGAGGCGGGGAAAGTCGCCCAGGCCAAGGAATTCTATGAGTGGATGTTGGAGAACAACCTTCTCATGCCAGAGGAACTTGTCTTATATGGCGCCTGCTGGAGGTCCTGCCGCAATGCCCTTGTAAAAGGGGAAAAGGACAAGTTGCCAGAAGGCTTCAATTATACGAAAGAGCAATGCGATGCAATATTGCATGATATCTCGCTTACGGCATGCGATATGGGCGAGAACCTTGTAAAGGAAAGTGATTTGCGGATAATTTGCGGCATAGGTCTGTTTCTTGCGGAAGTCGGGGAAAAGGAACTGCACAGCACATTTGTGCAAAAGAAGGCGTCAATACCAGAAATATGCAACACGGTTGCATTCATGCTGATGATTGTGGAGACCAACTGGATTCTGGGAGACAAGGAACGGGCAATGGCGGCGGCGGCCATATTGGAGCGCAACAGGAACAATCTGAATGACGAGGTCCTTTTCAGATTGATTGGATGCTTCGTCAAGATGAAGGAACCAGCCCATGCCGCAAGAATGCTGGAAACTCTTGCCCTGCGCCGGAAGGAGCCTGATCCCAAGCTTCTTGACGAACTGATGATGCAGTATCTCCTTGCCAAGGAATATGACAATGTCATTCTTTCCTTCCAGATGTATGGGACACCCACCGATTTCGGCAGGTACGCGGTGGGCATGGCGTACAAGACAAAGGAGAACTACCGTGCCGCATACAGGGAACTCTGCATGATAGCGGGCAGCGAAAATCCCGTCAATGGCTTTTGGCTTTACATGCAGCTGTCCATGGTCTGCCAGAAATTGAACAAGCGTGATGAGGCAGTCAAGTATGGAGAGAAGGCATGGAAGATGAAGCCAGACGAACCCACGCTTTGTAATTTCTACGGCTATACCTTGGCTGACTATGGCTTGCAGCTGGAACTGGCGCAGGAACTTATAGACAAGGCGGTCAAGGCGGAGCCTAGGAACGTGGCCTATCTTGATAGCCTGGCGTGGGTTCTGTTCAAGCGCGGAGACAGCGTAAAGGCAGAGGAAATCATGCGAAAAGTGCTTGAGATAGGTCTTGGCGACAATGGTGATGACGAAGAAATACAACTCCACCTGGGAGACATCTTTTTCGCCAATGGCAAGAAGGACGAGGCCTTGAACTACTGGAAGCTTGCCTTGAAACTGACCAAGGATGCAAATATCAAAAAGGAACTGGAACAAAAGATAAAGGCGAATAGCCAGGAGAAGTGAATATGTCGTTGCTGATTAAGAATGCCCATTTGATTACACCGGGAATTGACGCGGAAGGCGTCGCTGTCCTTGTGGAGGGAAAGCGCATAGCCGATGTTTTCTATGCAGGCGAGGAATTGCCGAAGGCGGATGAATGCTATGATGCGGCGGGCAATATGCTCATGCCTGGCTTTATCGACATGCATTGCCATGGCGGCATGTCCTACGAGACCACTTCATTGAAGGCGGAGGCAATGCCCACCATTGCCCAAGCCAAGATGAAGGAAGGCGTGACTTCTTTCTGCCCTACTACGCTGACTCTTTCCCAGGAGCAGCTGGAAAGCAGCCTGGCCTTGATTGAGAAATACAGAAAAGCCCCGAAATACACAAAGGTTATAGGCACGCACCTGGAGGGACCATACGTGAACCCCAAGTGCGCAGGCGCCCAGAATCCCGCATATCTGCGCAATCCCAATATTGATGAGGTGCGCCGCCTCAATGCAATATCGCCTGTGTCGCTTATGACATACGCGGTCGAACTGGATGGGGCGGTCCCCTTCACCAGCCAGCTTTGCAATGAAGGCATAATCCCCAGTTGCGGGCATACCAATGCCACCAAGGCGCAGTTCATGGCGGCCAAGGCAAAGGGGCTTTCACGCCTTACCCACTTCTGCAACCAGATGACAAAGTTGCACCACCGCGAAATCGGCATGGTCGGCACTGGTCTGCTGGACGACGATGTGTATGTGGAGATGATCTGCGACAAGATACATCTCTGCCCTGACATGATTGCACTGGCTTTCAAGGTGAAGCCCATTGAGCGCATAATCCTCATCACCGACGCCATGGAGGCCACTGGCCTGCCTGATGGCGACTACCAGATCGGCGGCCTTGCCGTGGTTGTCAGGGACGGAGCCGCGCGTCTCAAGGAGAATATCGACGCCCTGGCGGGCAGCACGCTCCAGTTCAACCGTGCATTGAAGAATGTGTATGAAATCACGGGCATTCCATTGAAGGAACTGGTACGCACCACATCCTTGAACCAGGCGCAGGAAATGCACATCACTGACCTGGGCAAAATCGCTCCTGGATATGTGGCGGACATGGCATTGCTGGACAAGGACTTCAATGTGAAGGCCGTATTCATCGACGGCTCACTCAAAGGGTAGTTTTCAGGGACCAAAGGGACAAAAGGGACCAAAGGGATAAATTGAGTGAATGTCCCTTTGGTCCCTTTGGTCTCTTTGGTCCCTGAAAACTACCCTTTAGGGCGTAAGATTAAAAATCTTTGCGTCTCTGGAATTTTGCGCTTCTGTGTTGGAATAGGGAGGAATTTATGGGACGTTTATTTGCGGTATTATTGTGTTTTTCGTTGTATTGTTTCTGCGGTGATTTGCTGTTGCTAGTCGGTGGAAAGCCAGAACAGAAAAGATATGCGGGCATATTGCAGGCCAGGCTGGCGGACTGCGGCATTGAGTGCAAATCCAGGGCCGAATCCGATGTGAAGGCGTCCGATATTTCAGAGGCCTCTGTGGTGATATTGCCCAATACAGGCAGGCTCGGTGATGAGATTAGGGGCAGTATTGCCTCGTATGTTGCAGGTGGCGGCAAAATGCTGGCGTTCTATGATGCGGATGCTGCGGTTTTGAAGCATCTTGGCATTGCGAAGTTGCAGTATGAACTACACAAGCCAGGCAGCATACAGGGCGTTTCATTTGAGAATGACATGAAGATTCTGGCGGCGTTCCCTGGCAGAATGGCGCATCGCACCAATAGCGTAATGAATCCCGCGCTGCAGTCAGGCACATTGGCAATTGGCCATTGGCTTGATGGAAAAGGGACGCCATTGGGAATTGCAGCCACTTTGAATAAAAACGGCATTTATTTTGGTGGAGTGTATCTTGACCAGGATGCCGTGAATGGCGGGGACTTCCTGATGGCGGTGCTGGCGGTCTATGAGCCTGATGTCTGGAGGGGGATTGCCGCCAAATTGCAGAAAACGTCCTTGTCCTTTGCTGGCAGTGATACGGCGGGGCAACTAAACAGGCGCATCGCGCAATGCGGGAAAAAGGAGTTGGGTGCCATGTTGGCGCAGGCCATTTCCGCAAAGAAGGCTGGCGATGCATTGCACAAGCAAAAAAAGTTTCCTGAGGCGGTGAAGCAGTATCGCAAGGCGGATGGACTAGGCAGCCGAATATTTATGGAGAGCGCCATGGCTCGTCCAGGCGAATTGCGGGGAGTGTGGTGCCATTCCGCTTATGGCGTGCCTGGCTATGGTTGGGATGAGGTTGTGCGTGCCTTGGCGGCAAATGGCTTCAATGCCCTGTTTCTCAATGCGTGCTGGGCGGATCTGGCGGATTATCCTAGTTCGGTGCTTATGAACGCGCCTGACGTTGCGGAGAAGGGCGACCAAATCGCATTGTGCCTGGAAGCATGCCGCAAGTATGGCGTGGAACTGCATGTCTGGCGCGTGTGCTGGAATCTGGGACACAGGTATCCTGCGGACAAGTTGGCTGCAATGCAGGCCGCCAAACGTACGCAGAAGGCCGCAAATGGAGAGGACAGCGCATTCCTTGCACCCCATATCGCCGCAAATCTTGCCTTGGAACTGGACGCAATCGAGGAAATTGCAAGAAAATACAAGGTTGATGGAATACATCTGGACTATATACGCTATTCCAGCAGCAGGTTTGACTACAGCGATGGCGCAAAGGAGGCGTTCGAGGCCTCGCTGGGGAAGAGGGTGGAGGCATGGCCAGGCGACTGCCAGGCGGGAGGGACTCTCTTCAATGACTTCTGCGCCTGGCGCTGCAACAACATATCCAAACTGGTCAAAGGCGCAAAGGAGCGCATTGCCAAGGCGGGGGCGAAGGCAAAATTGTCCGTGGCGGTTTATCCTGAATGGAACAACTCGCCAGAATGGATAGGCCAGGATGTGCGCACCTGGATAGACAATGGCTGGGTTGATTTTATTTGCCCCATGGACTATTCCGCCGACATGGATGAATATTCCACCTGGCTCCAGGCGCAGTACGACTACAACCAGGGGAGGGTGCCTGTTTACATTGGCATAAGTCTGTACAAACTGAAGGGGAATGTGCCTGCTCTCCAGCAGATAGAGGAGGCGCGAAAACTGGGACATGATGGCATTGTCTGCTTTGACTTGAAGAAGGGCTTCCTGGAGGAACAGCTGCCGCAACTGGGAAAGGGGCCATGCTCCAGAAAGGTCACTGCCTTGCCTCACAATTCACGAGGCGTCACTTTCCATGTCCCGTTCGGAGAACGGCTTCTGGACGGCGCCTTCAGGCAAGGTGCGACAATTTTCATTGATGTGGATTTGCCAGAGAAAGTTTGCGACAAGGATTTGTCTGTCTCCTTGGAGTTGGATGGTGTCAACCTAGGGGGGCGTGGCATTTCCGCGCATTTCACGCAAAAGGGACTGCGCCTGTCATTGACTGCGGAAAATGCAGGTCGCTATCGGCTTAGGATAGAAAAACAGGGCTTTGTGGCAAGAAGCCCGATTATACGCAGTCTTTCCCGTGCGGAAGTCAAGGAGGTGCTTGCCCGCAAGGGACCGCCGCAATTTTCCAACAATGGCGGAATCAATGTGGGCGTCTGGCATGATGGAGCGTATGGTGCACAGCCGATTCTGGAGGCCTTGCAGGCAAAGCCAGGCATAGATGCCGCGATTCTTTACAATACAGAACCTGAGAACATGGCAGAATGCAAGGTGATTGTGCTGCCGCAGGTCAGGCGCAAGGTGGAGTTTTTCAGAAGTGAGGAGGCCGCCAAGGCACTTCGCGGCTACGTGCGGAATGGGGGCGCTCTTATGCTGACGCATGCAATGGTGGGGACACGGCAGTTTCCGAACCTGTTCCCAGATGTGGTGAAAAGCGTGAACCAGGTGCCATTGCGAGAGAGAAACTGGCGCTATGCGCATCCCCATGCTAGTGCGGTCAGCAAGTCCAGTTTCGTGGATATGATAGAAATGGAGGCGGGCAAGGACGGCACCAGGTATCTGAAGTCAGAGAGCGGAAAATGCATCATGGTTGTGGGGGAGGTCGCAAAGGGAAGATATGCGGCTTGCGGACTGGGCTTGGGCATTGGAAAAGCCGACAAGGACACGCCTCTCTCCTCCCAGGAA
>JAFYGL010000344.1 GCA_017543165.1 Victivallales bacterium
ATGTTTTCATCAGTTGGACAGCCATACAGGATGGCCAACCTGTATGGATTACCTGGGGCTTTGCCTTACAAGTTGGCCAACTTGAGTGAGCGCCGCTTCGGCGCTCACATGGATGTTTTGAATCTGCAATCAACAAGAGGGAATAATATGAGAAACTTCTGGCTGCTGATACTTTCAATGTTTTGCGCAACATGCCTTGCGGATATGGCAGAGGCCCAAAAGGACTACGACATGGGCAACTACAAATTCGCCCTGGAGAAATACAAGAAGGCATTGTATTCGCAGGCGACGTCACCCCAGGATGCGGCGGAATGCTTTGAAAAAGCATGCGACTGCCTGGATAAATTGAGGCATCTGGACAGTGAAATCGACGAATTGGCGGCACGTGCGCTTGATGCACAGCATAATCACTGGCGCATCGCATTGCAGGTTGCAAAAAACCTTCGCAGAGCATCCAATTGCGGATGGCTGGCAGAAGGGCGTTTCCAAAGGGGCGGGCGCCACAATGGCGGCAAGTGGCTTGACGCATCAGAGCGGGACAGGGCATTCGGCCTGAGGATTCTGGCCAAGGCGGAAGGCAAGCCGGACACAGCCCAACAAAAATGGGAATACTACAGACTGATGCTCCTTTTGCTGATGCAGAACCGTCAAGGCCAGGCTTGGAAACTCCAGTTGCTGACAGATATTGAGAAAGAACCTGACTGGGAACAAGGCAACTACGATGACTGGAACTGTTCAGGTGCGCCTGTGGATGAAAATGGCCAGCCTGTCTTCTACAAGACGCCCCGCTCCTGGGAAGAGGCAATCAATGACGGCGAACGCCTACGCTGGCTGCTTGGCGAAATTGCCAAGAATGGCCGACCTGACGATGCGGCTATATGGTATGCAGATTTCCTCTGCTCGCAGTTCGATGTTTCCAATCTGTTCGGCCTGAATAGGGACAGGGACATGGCGAAATGGCTGGCGGAACTGGACGAATTGCCTGAAAACGAGACCTTTGCGCAACTTGCCACGGGCATCAAGCGCCTCGCCCTGCCAGAGGAACATTCGTATGTAAAACTGTACAAGAGCATCAAGCCAGGCAGCAACTTATATAGCCAGGCACAATTCAAACTGGGCGAGATTTACTCCGCACGCAGAAAATATGACAATGCGGCGGAATGCTACAAGAATGCCAAGCCACACCCAATGGCAGAGGAAAAACTCAAGGCAATCATAGACGACTGGTGCCTGATAAATGAAAGAAAGCCAATTCACCCAAATGAAAAGCCTGACATTGAACTGCGCTTCAGAAACGCGAAAAAAGTCGCGTTCCGCTGCTGGAAAGTGGACATGCCTGCCGTTGCAAAGCACATCAAGGCCAATATTGAGAACAGGCATGTCGGCACATACTATCTCAGGGAGCCAGGACGACTGATACTCAATGACGAGCAGGGCAATCAATTCAAGTCCGAGGCGGAATGGCGTTTTCTAGAGGGCAAGCCCACAAGTTGGGAAGCCTCCCTTGCGCCGAAGCCACACCACTTTGACACCAACGCCACAATACAACTTCCAGTATCAGGCGCAGGCGTGTATCTGCTGGAGGCACGCACTGGCGAGCATGTCAGCCGCAGATGCTTTGCCATCGAGGGCGCAAAGATTGTCTCCAAACAAATCGAAGGTGTTTATTTCTGGCAGGTGCTGGACAGCATCAGCGGAAAGCCCCTGCCAGGCGTAAACGTGGATTTTCTTGCTTGGAACAACAGGTGGAATCCCAAGGCAGCCAAGAATGCAGTAACAAAGGTCAGCAAGCACCTCACCAGCGACAAAGACGGCTGCATCTATCTGGACAAAAATGGACTGGACCAGAAAATATATTGGCAGGATTCCATAATGGAGGCAGACTGCGGCGACACAGGATATGCACTATGGACAGGCTATCTTGCCAGGGACGACAGGCATGGCATCGACACGCTGAGAAACACCCGCCATTACGCGGTCACGGACAGGCCAGTGTATCATCCTGGCGACACTGTGCACATCAAGGTATGGATAAGCAACGCGGAATATGGCAGCAACAGCAAGAACGCATACGCCAGCAGAAAGGACCTGGATTTCCAACTATTTAGTCCAAGACACGAAAAAATGAAGCAGGAGAAACTCAGTTCCGATGAATACGGGGCAGTTGAGACCAGCTGGGTAGTTCCAGAGGATGCAATGCTGGGCGTCTATAGCTTCAACTGCGCCAGAGGCTATGGACGCTTCCGCGTGGAGGAATACCGCAAGCCTGAATATGAGGTGCTTATCGACACGCCCAAAGAACCGCTGTTGCTGGGAGACAAGGCATCCCTGAAACTGCGGGCAAAATACTATTTCGGCATGCCTGTCACGGACGCCAGCGTCTCAATCAGAATTGAAAGACGCCAGAAAAACCTGGAATGGTGGCCAATCGGATACTGGGACTGGCTGTATGGCAATGGCTATTGCTGGCTTCAGGAGGAGTATCCATGGTATCCTGGCTGGAAGCACTGGGGCGTATGCAGGCCGCGCCCCTTCTGGTGGCACCATTGGGACAGGTCTGCGCCAGAACTCATCAGCAACATTACAGGCACAATCAAGCAGGACGGCACATTCACCATACCACTTGACACAGAAGGCGCAAAACTGCTGTATCCAGACAAGGACCACATCTACACCATCACCGCCGAGGTAAGGGACAAGTCCAGGCGCACCATCGTGGGCAACGCCACAGTCATCGCCGCCACAAAGCCATTCAATGTATATGTACATCCACACAGGGGCTTCTACGAGCCAGGCAAGAGAATGCAGATTGCTTTCCATGCCAGGACGCCAGACGGCAAACCAGTCCAGGGCAGCGCAGTGGCAAAGCTCCTTCGCGTAACCTACGACAAGAATGGCAATCCAAAAGAGAAACTGCTGCGGCAAGACAAACTCACATTTGCGGAAGAAGGCACATCCTCCGTGGATTGGGTGGTGGACAAGGCTGGGCAATACCGCATTTCCTGCGTGCTCACTGACGCGAAAGGGCGCAGCCAGGAAGGAGCCACCCTGGTGACAGCACGCGGAAAGACTGCCGTTGCAGGCAAGGATTTCCGCTGGAATGACCTGGAACTGATACCAGAAATGACGGAATACGCGCCAGGCGAAACACTGCGCATAGCAATCAACACATCCATCAAGGACAGCACGGTCATGCTGTTCCCACGCGCCAGGAACGGCATCTGCGGCAAGCCCCAGATATTGCATCTTCCTTCAGGAAGCACCGTGTATGAAACGACCATCACAGAAGAAGACATGCCCAACATCATCTTCGAGGCATATTCGGTATCTAAGGGGCAAATCCACAATGTGGCAAGGGAGGTCTTCATCCCGCCAGTGCAACGCACTTTGGATGTCACTGTCACGCCAGAAAACACCAATGCAAAGCCTGGCACGACTGACAAACTGCAAATACAAGTGCGGAACAAGGACGGCAAGCCCAGGCCTGCAAGCCTGGCGGTCACCGTGTATGACCGCAGCGTGGACGCAATAGGGGGCGACTGCCTGCCTGGCGACATACGGGAGCGATTCTGGAAATGGCGCAGAAGGCATTCACCTGCTGTGAACGCCTACAATCTTATGACAGTACACCTGCTGCTTCAAGGTGAAACACAGATGCCATGGCTCGGCATGTTCGAGGAGATAGCATACGAACTAAATGCGGAGAATGGCGACTTGGCAATGGGCGCGGCTTCTTCAAACGGCATCTTGAGGAAAGCCGCTGGCGGCAGGAGGATGAAGACAATGGGAATGGACGCCGCAGCGGCTCCGATGATGATGGCCAGCAACTCTATAAAGGAAGCCGTCTCCGAAATGGCAATGGATGTGGCACCTGCGCCAATGGGCGCCGCTGATGCTGGCAACGCCGATGTTCGCAGCGACTTTGCGGACACCGCCTTCTGGCAGGGAAATGTGCCTGTGGGCGAGGATGGCAAGGCAGAATGCCAAGTGAAGCTGCCAGACAACCTAACATCCTGGAAGGTATGCGTCTGGGCAATTTCCGAAAACAGCGCGGTAGGCTCCGCCATTTCTGAAATCATTACATCCAAGGACCTTATGGTGCGATTGGAGACGCCACGCTTCCTGGTTGAGAATGACACTGTCACCATAAGCGCACTGGTCAACAGCAAGATTCCAGGCAAGACCGAGGTGGAGCTTCAACTGGAATTGCTGGGCGACAATGCGCAATTGCTTCAGAATGCAAGGCAGGCAGTCTCCGTCATGGGCAACAAGGACGCACGTTGCGACTGGCGCATCGCCGCCAAGAAGGCTGGCTACATCACATTCCGTGTCAAAGCGCAAGCCCGCAACAGCCAGGGCGAAATCGAAAGCGACAGCATGGAAAGTTCCATTCCAATATTGAAGCACGGCACCCAGAAACTCATCAGCCGCCCTGGCGTAATTGCCTCCAATGCCTCCAAGTGGAAAACGACCATCGACATTCCAGAGCAGATTGGCGAAGGAAAGGGGCTTCTCACGGTGAACTGGTCGCCGTCATTGGCGCTGGCAATGGCGGAAGCCCTGCCCTACCTCATCAGTTTTGAATATGAATGCACGGAGCAGACACTCAACCGCTTCCTGCCTGCGCTGGCAGTGCGCACCACTTTGAACAAACTGGGCATGAGCCTGTCCGATGTTGCCAGCCATTCGGCAAACCTAAATCCGCAACTGTTAAGTTCCGCGGATGAACGCAAGGCATACTACGCCATGCGCTTTGACAACAAGGCAGTGCTGGAGGACGCCGAACTGGACAAGTTGATACGCAGGAATCTGCGGCATCTGCTGAATATGCAGTGCAGCGACGGCGGCTGGGGATGGTTCAGCGGAATTGGAGAACGCTCCTGGCCACACAATACGCTGCTCGTCGTTGAAGGGCTGCTCAAGACAAAAGAATGCGGCTTCCCATTCGAGCAGCAGGCCCTAAAGCGCGGCATTGAATGGCTGAAGCGCTTCCAGAAAACCCAAATAGAACACATCAGGGACAAGAAACACTACAAGCAAAAGCCAGACGCCATGGACGCATACGCCTTCGCGGTCCTCTGCAACGCGGGCAGTCCAAGCAAGGAAATGGCAGAACTCCTTTGGGCGGCCAAGGACGAACTGCCCCTCATGGGCAAGATACATTTTGCGGAAGGACTGTTGAAAATGAAGGACAGCAGGATTGCACTCCTCATGGAGAACATCAGCCAATTTGCAAAGCATGACGATGAAAACCAGACTGCGTTCCTGGACTTCGGCGATTCCTTCTACTGGATGTGGTACAATGACGAAAACGAGGCCATGGCAAGGTGGCTGTCACTGCTGGTAAAGCATGGGCAGGACAAGAACACGCCGCCGCGCCTGGTCAAGTATCTGCTCAACAACAGGCGATATGCTGGACGCTGGAAATCCACCAGGGACACAGCCGCCTGCGTGGAGGCATTTGCGGAATACCTGCTCGCAACAGGAGAAGGCAAGAGCAATGTGGAATTGCAAGTCCTGCTTGACGGCAAGGAGATTGCCGCCACCACCCTCACGGCCAACAATCCATTTGCGGGACCGCTGTCCATTGCCGTGCCGATTCTTCCTGGCAAGCACACATTGGAAGTGCGCAAGGACGGAAACGCGCCTCTCTACATAAACGCCTACGCTGACTTCTTCTCAATGGAGGACTTCATCAAGGCAGAGGGGCTTGAAATCAAGGTGAAGCGCAATGTTTACAGGGTAAAGCAAGTGGAGGCAGATGCGGCAGGAAGCAACTACAGGGGCGGCATCCGAAACAAAAAGGTGCTGAAGGACGAAAAGAAACTGCTTGGCAGCAAGGACACCGTAAAAAGCGGAGATTTGCTGGAGGTGGAACTAGTACTTGAAAGCAAAAACGACTACGAATACATAATCCTGGAGGATTTCCGTCCTGCGGGAACCGATGCACTCCAGCAAAAGAGCGGATATCTGCCAGGTCTTGACGGCGCATACGCGGAATTCCGCGCCAGCAAAGTCGCGCTGTTCATACGCAGCCTTCCACGTGGAAAACGTGTATTGACATACCGCCTCAAAGCGGAAAATCCAGGCAAGTTCAGCGGCCTGCCCGCAAAGGCCTCCGCCATGTACGCGCCCGAACTGAAAGGCAACTCGGACGAGTGCAAACTAGAGGTAAAAGACACGCCATAACCACACAGCTCCTAGCCATCGCACCAGTGGCGAGCCTCTCGCTAGGAGCACCTCTCGCCATTTGCCGTAGTAGCGACGGCGAGACGCGCTACTACGGCAAATGGCGAGACACGCCTTTTACGAATGGCTCGCCATTGGCGCGACGGCTGGGAAACGCTTCGCTAAGGCCGTCGCTACTACGGCAACTGGCGCGACGTGCTCCTAGCGATAGGCTTGCCACTGGCGCGACGGCGGGACGCTACTACGGCAACTGGCGAGATATTAAGTGCACTATTCCAACAAAAAACATGCAAAAAAGTTTCCAGAAACATATTGTCATAGAGCCATGACTGGTTACATTATGCCTGTTCTTCAATTGTTTTTAGACAACAACTCATAGACCTTGAAAGGAATTAAAACACTTACCAGAAACAACTATCTCTATTTTTGATACATAGCCAGCATTACAAATAGCTGGCGTCGTGCTTTGTGACTTTCCGAAATTAGGACCTTCGTAGAACACACACATAAACACATTTAAGAGCGCTCTGCCTTGAGCGTCTCTATTCGTATTTATGTGTAGGTAGTCCTAAACCTCGGAAAGTTACGGGTAGAGACGCTTTTTTTGTGCAAAAATGCAATTTTCCGTGATAGAAACCTCATATTGAGGTGCATTGTTGCATGAGGAGAAAACGATACAATTGCAAATTGGCGAGAAAATGGCAGAAGAAACAGTAAAAACAGAGCTTTTCGATGAGATCAAGAATGCCTTTCTGAACAGTTTTCCTGATAAAAGGAATCTTTGGGAAAACAACCCTAACTTAGTGCGTTGCTGTGCGGATAGCGAAAGGGTGAATGACTGGATATGGTATGAAATCCAGCATTATGACAATGATTGCTGGATGCTAAGGTTTTGCGTGGATTCATACGCGCCTTGCAGAACTGAATTGCAACATGAGGTGGTAAAACTATTGCAAAAAGAATTGGAGTTGCATCGCTATTTTTCTGGAAGAAGCTATTACAATGCGTATTATGTCGAAGGACGCAATCCAATAACTTGCGTGAAGGACCTGGAACATGACCTGGGAATGCTAAAAAGCAAAATTGATGAGATTCTACAGAAGAATTTTCCCCGCAGGGCGACGCAAGGCTTTGTACAAATAGAAGACAAGGTGACAATCTCCACAAATGATGTCAAAAGCATACTGTCTGACGAGAAATTCAGAATACCTGACTAC
>JAFYGL010000345.1 GCA_017543165.1 Victivallales bacterium
ATTGCGCCTGTTGTCGATTGTGCGTCCCAGGGTGCATTTGCAGCGAGCCAGTTCGCAGATACGCGCATCCGCCGTCGCGTCGATTATCACATTTGCGCCTTCCTGGTGCAGGCCATCCTCGTCCTCCCACTTTATGCAAAGCACGCGCCTGCCCTCAAGCAGCAGTTCCTGGCAAAAGGCGTTGTAGATAATCTGGCCATTGACCTTGCGCAACTCCTCCTCAAGAATGATTTTCCATCCCTCTATGCTGGAGCAGTTGTGCTGCTTGTAGTAAAGGTTCTTGGTATTCTGCAACTCCGCAATCAGGCCGTATGGATGCCTGCCATAGAAGCCATTTACGCCGCCGCCTGTAAGCGTGCCGCCTGCGTATGTGCTGCGTTCCAGAACAAGCACCTTTGCGCCTTGACGCGCCGCCGCAATGGCCGCTGTCATTCCGCCATTGCCAAAACCCACAACTATCACATCGTATTTCATTTTTCCAACACCTCCTTTGCCCAGAGGTAGCCATATTCAATTGCGGCGGCTGGGTTTGGCGCATTGCCATAACTGAAACGCACGCCGATTAGCTGGAGCTGCGCGTTCACCAGGGAGGCAGGCCTCTTGTCCCAGGCCGTATGGAACTTGGCTCTTGCCTCAGGCCATTTTTCCGCGCCAGGCAGAGGCAGCGCAATGTAGTATTCCCCTTCTATGAATCCTGGCGTGAGAATGAAGTCCCCATACACGCCTGAAGGCAGCGAGGCGCCTTTGAATAGCATCAGGCCTGTGGCGTATTTCACGCCATTGAAAAAGGAAGGCCGCGCATCAATGAAATGCTCGGTCTCGTATTGCTGGCGTCCATCAACTCCCATGACAGCAACAATGTTCCCACTATGTGACAGCACATTGCAACTGAACTCAATGCGTACCTTGTAGTCAAGGCACCATTGCGCCATCAGCGGCGCCAATGCGCCAATGCAAACACGCCCATCCTCGGACAACGCACGATGGGAAAGCAGCGCCTCCCTGAAGTCAATGGCAGGCTGCGTGACGAGGGGTTCCTCCCAATAGCCTCCATCGAATCCCAAGGCCCAGTCGCTGCCAGGCACCACGCTTTCCTCCAGCACAAGCACTTTGCCTGACAAGCCAGCCGCCATGCCGCAGCCGTAGCAGGTAGCGCCTCTGATTATGTAGTTGTATTTCATGTCAGTCTCCCATCGCACATCCCTTCAATCACGGCTTATCAGGCTTCCACCTTGTATTCCCACAGTCCGTGGATGTTGCAGTATTCGCGGATGACCATGCCCTTTTGCAGCGGCACATAGAACAAAGCCTCTGGCTTTTCGCCAGGCTTCAGATATTTGCGGTTCACGTATGGCCCATTGATTATCTCTATCCACTCAATGTGATGCTCATCGCTCATTGGATGCGCAGTCTCCTTGCCGACTGACACCTTGGTTCCATTTTCAATGGCCTCGGGATATGGCACATGCTTCTCGAACTTGAACTCAGCAGTCTGGGGCTTCATTTGCTGCATTTCCTTGCCGCAGCAGGTAGCAGGGCAGTCGCATCCAGTGGTAACCTCCACCACAAGGCCACACTCATTGCATTTGTAGACTTCCAGTTTCTTCATAGTATTGCTCCTGTTGAAATTATGGACTTTCAGTATTTCTTGATGATGTTCACATCCACTCTGATGCTATCCTTGCGGGCGTTCTTGAAGATGAGTTTCACTGGATTCCTGCCTGCCTTGAGCTTGGGGACAGCGCCCTTGAGCAGGCCAGTATGCACCACCTTGCCATTGTAGTCAGACAACTGCCAGTTATTCTCATCGCCGCAATGCAGCGCATAGCCAGAACGGATTTTGCACGGGAATGAGAAAGTGCCGCGCCTGATTCTGAAGGTGGGCGTATCCAGGCATGGGCATTGCGCCAGCTTCACCAGGCCGCCCAGATAGAACTGCGCAGGGCGGTTCCCGCACATGATGTGGTTCACGCTGTAGGCTATGCAACTTATCTTGCTCAAATCAATGCCAGTGGCGTCGCCAAGGTAGAAATCCACCAGACGCCAGCTGGCGTCATTCAACTGCACGGTGCAGTCATGGGTGTTGCCATGAACATCGCATAGGCGTATCCTCAGGTTGGACATGGAGGGCTTGCAGCAAATCCACAGTCCAATGCCCTCGCACTTGGACAGGTCAAGCGGCTTGGCAAATGTCCTGCCGAAGGAAATCCATCCGATATTGTCGCCTTTGCGCCTGCTCAATGCATTCACAAACATTCCTTTTCTACCATCAGAACAGAACTTCTCCAATTGCAGTTCAGTGTTCTCGTTTCTGTCAGTGCCCTGGGCATTCAGGCATTGCACGAACTTATTCTGCCTGGAGGGCAGGTAATTTTCTGGTGAAGCAAAGTCATCAATGATGTCGCTCTTTGCACCAGAAGCGCATGCAATGCCCGTGGAAACAGCCTCTATTTCAATGTCCAGCACGGGTATGTCATTTGGCGAGGCGCCTTGAGAATCGCGCCTGCTTATGCTCCATTGCGCGCCCTGCTTGTCCAATGCAAGCAAAGTCTTTGGCATCTCATATTCCTCATTGAGGAGGCTCCAATCCGTCTTTCTGGAGCATTTCCCGAATGACTAGCCGTCCGTGAAAAGTGTCAGTTCAGCGCGTGCGGCAAGGCCAGGCTCGTTCACATTTCCAGAGAGGATCAGCCTGTTGTCGCCACTTTTCAGGACAGGTAAAGACAGCGAGCCTTTATAGCATTCCTTGGCGGAGAAGCGCCTGTAAAGCCTGCCCTCCTGGCTATACACCTCCAATTCGCCATTGTCGGTGTACTCCAGATAATCGCCAGCAGTGACCTGGCAAGGGCACTTGATTTCAGCGCCATTGACTTGCAGGCGCAACCCATCTATTGCGCAGCGCTCCTGTGCCAGGCAGTCCATATCCCTTATCTCAATATCCACAGAGCCCTTTGCCGGAATGTCATTCACGAAAATGTTGATTTCGCCGATGCCCTTGGGGCTCAACGGGCCGCGGCAGTTGCGGGTGTTTCCCGCATCTGTGTTGTAGGGCCATTTGTGGTCGGACATCTTGTCAGTGTCCCTTTCGCGCAGCAGGCGTGTAAAGTATTTCCAGCCACTGAAATCCAGGCGGATATAGTGGTCCGACTGATAGCGGCCAAATGGCTTTGGATTGCAGACCTGTATGTTCAGCAGCGCTCCAGAATTGTCCCCCTTAACCCACAGGCCAAAGCCATTGCAGACCTTGAACGACCTGAACGGATAATCATACACCCTGCCCTCGCGCAGCCAGGCGCCATCCGAGAATGAATTGCCGTTGTCCGCGTGTATGTGAATGCGCCCGCTTTCTGTCTTCGTGGCAGGATGGACTTTGGTCTTTACAGTGACGCCTTCAGCAGCCTCGCTGACATCGGATTTGTAGCCCTTGCAGAATGCCAGGAACTTTTCGCCCTGGACAGGCCTGGCCGCATACAAGGTCTCGATTCTTGCGCGGAACTGGCTGGTCTTGCCTGTATTCACAGTCCATTCCGCGCCCTTGCCGCCAATGTCCTCGAACTTTGCCTTGAAGACGTTCAGTTCCCTTAGGCGCCAGGTGCCTTTGTCATCCATGCGCAGGGTGTATTCTTTGTCCAGATTTGCGATTTTCCGCAAATCCGCGGCAGTGAAATAGTTTGCCAGACGCATCCTCTCATACCAGCCTATGACGGTCATCATATCGAAGATGCGCCCGTTCCACTGGCCGTTCTTCGCGCTGGTCTCCAACAGTGACATTGGGCCATCCACCGCAAGATTCTTGCAGGCGAAATACTCCATGTCATCCATGAACTGACCAGGGAAGTCAGGCGTTGAGCCAAGCGCGGCCCACCATCCCATCTGGGGCATCAGCAGATTGCATTTGCGGAAAGAGGCGCAAAGGCGCGTATGGGAGGCGTGCTGCTTTTTATGGCCCCACACAGGATAGTCGTATGCGCCGATGCGGGAATGGAACCACCAGGCATTGTGCGGCCAGCAACTGCCTTCGGTCAATATTTCATGGTCCACCTTCTGGAAAATCTTCCAGCGCATTGCGTCAACGTCATAGCGCAGTCCCATGCCTTCCGAGCCATCGTAGTACAGGCCTTGCAGGCCCAGGTAGTTTATCTTGTCCGCAATGGAGGAGGACAGGGCCTCGCCCAATGGGCTGTCAGGCTTCGGATAGAACGCAATGTAGCGCTGCCTGAGATAGTCCACCTTGTCGCCAGCCTTGTGGCTGCTGGCCTTTGTGTCAAATGCGCCGCGGACGCAGTGCCCAAAATAGTATGGTTTCTCGCGGCTGATTTCGCTGTACTGTATGAGTTCCTTGCCAATCTTCAGCACGTTGCCGCTGCTGGAATAACTCATGACAACCTCGTGCCCTGGCTTCGGCAGTTCATCCACGTAAACACGGTCGTCTGTCTTGGAGAGTGGCTTGGACAAGGTGTAGGTGTAGGTGGCGATAAGGTCATCCGATGGCACTGGGCTAATCCAACTGTCATCGGGCTGGATGCAGGCAGTCAGCGTATGGAATGTGACCTTCAGGCCAGCCTGGTGGAAGCGGTCCACCGCCTTCTTCATGTCGTCGAGGCCATTGGGATAATAGTCCGTCTTCACATCATAGTGCCCCAATGTCTTCCACCAGCCATGGAGATGCACGTACTGGAAGCCGCCGCGCCTGGCGAACTTGATCCAGTCCTCCAGGTCCTGCATCTCGAACTCCAGCCAGAGATAGGAGCCCCTGTTCGGCAGGGCATCCATGGACCAGGCGCCGCCGCAAAGCGACTTTGGCACAGGCTCGTTGCTGGTCATATTCCTAAGGATGCGCAGCATCTTTTCACGCGGGGCGGCGGCCAGCGCGAATGCGGGCCTCCTTTCGTCCTTGTTCTGGAGATAGGCCTCCGCAAAGGGCTGCAAGGAAGGTGCGCCTTCCTTCGTGATGCGCACGCTGCCCATCAGGGACAGGCTACGGATGCAGACCATGTCCTCGTCGTCTGACAGCATTCCGCCCATTTCGCCCCTGTATTTCACGCACTTCGGCGCAATGCACAATGGCAATAATTCCTCATAATCCTGCAAATCAATGCCTTCCAGAGTGAACCTTATGTAATCGGGCGTTTCCTCCACCCGCATTATGGCTTTTCCATGCTTGCCAAAGCCAAAGGAGAGCCTGCCCTGGGAGGCATGCATCGTGCCCTCAAGCACCTTGCCTCCCTCCAGCGAAATGGACAGCAGGGGACGCTGTTCAGCCAGCAGTTCCTTGCCGCTTGCCAACTTCAGTGAAGTGACAATGCCCTTTGAATTGACTTCCAACGAGAAATGTCTGGTCTTGAAAATCATGGGAACAGGCTCCTTCTTATTTCCAGGAATACAAACCGATTGCCAGCACCATCAGGATTGCGGCGATTATGCGCTGAATCCATTTGCGGGCGCTGACATTGGAATCCAGGGATGCAAGGCCGAACAAAGGCAATGACAGGCCCATCAGCACGGAGAACACGCCCCGCGTGGCAAGTATCACATTGCCGAACACAGGCAGCACCTTTGCAAAGCAGTACAGCAACGCCAGCTGGGACATGACCCACACGGCGGAATACGGCAGAGCCAGGGCAAACTGGTCCTTGCTGGGCTTGTATTTCAGCATGCCTGGCAATGCCATAATGCCCAGCACTGGATAAATCAGGGAGACCACCGCGAATGCGCTGCGCAAATCGCTGAAGCCGCACTGCCTCACATGCAGCACCATGTTGGTCTCCAATATATCACAAGTGGAATACATCACCAATGTGCAAAGCACGAAAAGCCAGCCCAGGGGCCTTTGCTTGCCTGCGCCGCTCCAATTGAACATCATGGCGGAAATGGCGGATATGAGTATGGCAAGCCACTGCCTGGGTATCAGGCTGCCATGGTTGAACACGGTGAAAATCAGCGCCAGGACTA
>JAFYGL010000346.1 GCA_017543165.1 Victivallales bacterium
CGCGCGGCCATTGGCCGCGCGTCAGGACGCGATGTTTCCATGCGGCTGTTGTTATGCAGGCTCAGGTGCGTATGGCAGTCCTACGTCCTGACGCGCGGCCAATGGCCGCGCGGAGAACCGTGCCTCCACAGTCCACAGTCCACAGTCCACTGTCCACTGTCCACTGTCCACTACACAGGCGTCACTTTGTCTCGAAGACCAGCAGGGCATATCCTGCGAAGTATGGCAAAGTAACCTGGCAGTAGCCGTCCTTGCAGGTCATTGGCAGAGGTTCGCCGTCTGGTGCGCTGAATACCTTTGTGACGGATTTGCCGTCCAGGCGCAGTGCGATTTCCGCATTGCAGATTTCTGGCCTGTCCTCGATGGCGATGGCATTTCCGCGTTTTTCTGGGCAGTAGGACATAAGGTGCACCAGGGTGCAGCCCTTCTGGTACTGGACGAAGGCGCGTCCAAAACTGGGGAAATGCCCCAGTTTCAGTTTTGGTTCAGGATACAGGAAGGCAAGTATGCTGGCCACCAGGTCCTTGTGCTGCCTGGGCGCCTTAGAGGCATAGCCGTCGAATATGTTGGCAGACATGTAGATGACACTGTCATTGCGCAGCAGGAAAGGCACATCCGACTTGAAATGTGGCGCAACATAGTAGTTTGGCCTCAGACCATCCCATCCCTTGTTGCCATAAGGCTGCACACAGTACATCTCCACCTTGGCGCCTTCGGCTGGCCTGACCTCCTGCCCATCCGCATATAGCGACATTGGCATGTCTGGGAAGTCCTTTGCCAAGTTCCCTTCTGGCTGGTAGAAAACCTGGTTGAACTTGTATGGGCCGACGTATGTGGCAGGCCACAGTTCAGGCAGGGCGAAGCCAGAATTGTCCACCTTCAAGCCAGAGGTGCCAGTTGCGAATACCTTGCCTCCGCGGGCGATATGCTGGCGCACGCGGCTGGCAATTTCATCGGTGAACAGCACATTGTCTGGAAAGATCAGCAACTTGTACTTGTCCCAAGGGATGTAAGTGGTGACCACGTCAAACTGCACCTTCAGTTCCGTCAGCATCCTGACCGTTGATTGCAGAATCTTTGACATTGGCGCACTGCCTTCGGGGCCACGCACTGCGACCACTGCGATGTCATTGTCCTTCCATGCGCCGAATGCCCATTTGTCATACTGGCGCACCTTGTCATATACGGGCTTGATTGCATCCACCACAGGCTGGGGCCATTCGTAACTGGGGTGTATGTGGTCTGAAATATCGGGGCGCATGCCATGAGCCAGGCCATAGAACATATCGTACTCCATTCCTTCCTGCGTGCGCAGGCCGCCGAAGTCGCCCCAGGTATTGAAGCGACCAGTCATGTTCAAAATCTGCTTGCCCTTTGCCATTGCGGGGAGGTAATGGGCCAGCACTGGCAGGTATTCATATCCCCAGCCGCCTGTTGGCAGGCATTCCGCCTCGTAATGGGTGTCCATTTCGTCAAAATCCTCGAAGGGCCTGCCATTGAAGAAGAAATATGCGTCTGGCTTGACGGCGGTGATGCCCTGGTGCAGATACCTGCAAAACTCATTTACGGAGCGTATGCTGAAGTCGCGCACAGCCCGTTCATTCAGCACATCCACGCCTTCCTGGCGCATTTTCTCCACGCATACAGGGCACACGCAAGAGTTTGCCCCCAGGCAGTCAAAGAAAAAACCGTCCACGGGATAATCCTTGGCCAGTTCCAATGCCATGTCAAGGAGATGCCGCCTGTATTCGGCGGAATTGTAGCATATCTGCCAGTAGAAGGGGCTTGTGTTGGGCACTTTTTCTGGAAACATTCTGATTGAACGCCAGGCGGGATGCTCCAGTATCTCTGTCTCGCTTAGGCTTCCATTGAAATACACGGTGAGTTTGATGCCGTTGCGGTGCGCTTCCTCGCCCAGTTCCCTAATCAGGTCAAACTGCAGGCTTGGATGGCGCTTGCCGAACTTTGTGTTGTAGTAGGCATTGCCCTGGTTGCACCTGGCATGGCATGTGAGATAGTCCACGCCCAGGCTCTTTATCTGGGCAATGTACTTCTTTGCGGAAAAGCGGCAGCCAAAGTCAGGCACGCTGGTGAGCGTGTGGCAATCAAAAAACAGAGAGTACTTGAAATCAGTCATTTTCATAATTTATCCACAGATTTTCACAGATTTTCACTATTTTTTTTAGTGAGATTTCGTCCTTAGGCAAGCAAGCCCTTGTCCTTGTCCTCGAATATCTTTTCGCTGGTGGAATCATTGAAGGCCCCAGCCGCCAAAAGTGCAGAGAACTGGGCTGAACCATCATTGCCGAACTTGAGTGACAGGCCATCCATCAGGTCGTTGCCGTTTGCGAAGGCGTTGGCAAGTTCATTGCTGAACTGGATGCCTTGCAGCGTCACTGAATTGGTTCCGTCGGAGATTACGGCATTGCCAAGCGCATCGCCTTCAAGCACCAGCGTATTCTTCTCCACCTCATTGAACCAGAGCAGCACAGTTCCGCCATTCAACTGCTCAACAATGTCGTTGCCCCAGTCATTGCAGAATGTGAAGGTGTCATGCCCGCCACCGCCGTGCATCGCATCGTTGCCAGAACCGCCAACGATTATGTCGTCGCCTGATGCGCCCACGAGACGGTCATTGCCATCGTCGCCAAACAGCTGATTATCTCCCTTGTTCGCCCAGATTACATCGTCGCCGCTACCGCCGCGCACAATCAAGCCGCCGCCAATGTACTCAAACTTCTGGCTGGTCAAATCTACGACGTCATTTCCTGCGCCCGCGCGAATCTCGTCAAGTTGCGCGATGCGGGACTGGTTTTCTGCAAGCGTTCCAGGCAACTCGGTGTAGATGTCATCCACAAACAATGCATCGCCATTGGCATCATCGGTCAAGTTAAGCACGTTGGGATCCGCCGAGCCAGCAAAGATGTCGTGGAAGCGGTTTTTGCCATTGAGGGCGGCAATCTCATTTGTGCCAGACCAATCATTGACGGAACCTACGTGACGCGCCACATACGAGTTTGTCCAGGTTCCACTGGCAGTGGCGAAGAATATGTCGGCATTGCCGTCTGCGTTTGACTGGACAAGTTTCGGGCCGCCCGCAGTGTTGTTGGACGCGATGTTTTCACCAGTTGTCCAATTGTCGCCATTGGCTGCACGGACACGCCATTGATAGTTTCCGGAAGGCAGGCAGAATGAATCAAGGCTGTTGGTCGCAACATTCAGGCGCACCAGATGCTCAAAATCATCGATGGAATACTCCACCACATATCCAGTCGCGCCAGGCACCTCAGCCCAAGACAATCCGCTTGAGTTGCCGTCGAGGCCGGATACCGACATAAGCACAACAGTTTTTATATTGCTCCAGGCGCTAGAATTGCCGACAGCATCCACTGCCTGCACCCTGAAATAATAAGTTGTCTCGGGTATGGCGTTTATGGTCAGTGAAGAGTAAGTGGTGTAGGCATAAGTGCGGAATGTCTCGCCGTCAGTCGAGTACTCGATATTGAAGCCAGCAATGCCAGAATCCAAATCTGCGCCGCTCATGGACAGTGTAATTACATTGTCATTGGCTTCGGTGGTGAGTTCCGCCTTTTCAGGCGCAGTGGCATCCACCGTGCTGAGGACTTCTGGCGTGGACATGGGCTCGTTGAAGTCAAAATATATTTCGGCTGTGTTGCGTATTTCCGCACCCGTCTCCAGATTGGGCAGCGCGGCAATGGAATAAACAATCTGCCCGTCGCCGCGGCCAGATTCGTCATTTGGATACAGGAATCCCTTTTCAATGTCCTGAAGCATGATGCCAGTCTCTGGGTCCAGCGCGGTGAACACGGCTGATATCTGCCTTGTTTCACGGTCAAGCTCTATGGAGACATCAACGGTAACGGAAACTCCGTTGACATCGACAACGACCTTGTCCGAGCATGAAGAGCGATTTCCCTCGACAGTGAAGAGATTTCCCGCCAGGTTGTATGAAAGGAGCGAGAATGTGTCGATGTCCAGATTGTCATCCAGCGTATCGAATATACGGAGCCACCTGACTGGCGCGTCCGCCTTTTCAGGGTCGTTTTCAAAGCGGATGGTGTATGTCAAAGTCTGGTTGCCTGCAATGTAGCCGTTTTCGCCGACACCTGGGCTGACCAGTTTGTCATTGGGGTCCATGGAGCCTGACACTGCGGAAAGCTTCAAATACAGGTTCTTGATTTGCTGGTCGTTCGTTATGCCGCGTTCCATCATGAACTTTGTGAAGTTCACGATGTCCTTGACCTTTTCGGGGTCCTTGTCCAGGGCCGCATTGTAAAGCATTTCAGACATTTCCCACAGATCATGGTCGGCGAACTGGGCGCGCATGTTGTGCACATCAGGAGTGTTTGTGAACCAAATGGTCTTGTATTCGATTCCCGAGGACAATCTTTTGACGAAGTTACCCGTTTCGTTTATCATGCCATGCCCAGTGGGCGACGCCGTGTTCGCGACTGTTGTGAATACGTCAATGAACGCGTCACGGGAGAGTTTGCTCGACACCTGGGAATTGTTATTGTAATATTCCTCGGCCCATGAGTTGATGGTGTCGCCATAACCTTTGGCGGTCTGGTAGCCCTTTGCATAAGGCGAATATGTTTTGTACGCCTTGATGGCGCCTTCAACGGCCTTGTATGTGCTGATGGCGTCGTTTCCTGTCAGGTCAATGTATGCCAGCGCATTGTCGCGGCAGTATTGATACAAGTTGGGGCCGACTGCCGAACCTGCTGGGTCGGCGGAGAGCCAGCGCCCAGTAATCGGGTCGTAGTCGCGGGCCTTTATGGTATAGGTGCCTGAATCGTTGGTGAGGACACCGTATGCGCCCAGATAGGTCAGTTCGTTTTTCACGGTGACTGTGCTGTCGATGATATTGCCCCATGCGTCGTAGGAATAGGCATTGACGGTATTTCCCGCATCGTCAAGCACGTTGATTACGGAGCCCAGGCGGTCCGTGACGAAGTAATAGGCATTGCCGTTTTCATCGAGGAATCCAGCGATTTGACCACCGTCACCAAGTACGTATGTGCGCTTTGTCCCGTCCGAGGATTCGCTGGCGAACAGCATGCCATCCACGCCAATCGTGTATTTGACAGTGACGCCGTCGCCGTATGTGACACTGCTGCGGGTGCCGAACGCATCGTATTCCACTGTGCGTGTCATGCCCGTGGAGAGTATGGTTTCGGAGAGGATGCGGTTGTCGGCAGTCCAAGTGTAGGCGCATACGCCGTTGTTGAGCAGGTTGCCGTTTTCATCGTAGGTGAAGTCCACATCTCCCGCCCGTGTAATCCTGTTCAGTTCGTCACATGCGGTGTTGACCAAGGTTCCATTGATTGTGGAGGTCAGCCTGTTGCCCGCCAG
>JAFYGL010000347.1 GCA_017543165.1 Victivallales bacterium
ACTTGTCCACCCTGCCCCTGATTGCCTTGCCGTTGCAAAGGACTTTCTTGGCGTCCCCTGGCAGATAGACCTTGATATTGCAATCCAAATCGCTGACTATCTTCAGGCATTTCTCCTTGCCCTTCGCCACAAAGGAGACAGACATGTCGCTTAGGCGCAGGGCCGCCTTGCTCCAGGCATCTGGCAATTGGGGTTCAATGGAGATTTCGTTGGAGAGACGGCTGTAGCGTACGCCCCAAAGCCCTTCCACAATCAGCCTGAGGTATGTGCTTGTGACATCTGTAAAGTCCCAGTCGCCTTTGTCATTTGCGCCAGAAGCAGCCAGCACATGGGATATTGCGCCAGGGCCTGCGCTCATTGCAAAAGCATCCAGCAGGCCATCCAGAATCTGCAATGCGCCAGCCGCGTTTCGGTTGCGGAAATATGCCAGGGCCAGAGCCGCATTCTCTGCGGGAAATATGCCGCAGGTGGAGTATTTCTTTGGCAGCCAGTTTGAAGAGTATGCCAGGCGCCCTTCCCTGTTGCGGGTAATCGCGCTGCGGATATGCTTTTCCGTGAAATCCAGCATGCTTGCCATCTGCTTTGGCTCGGCAATGCCTGCCTCTGAAGCAAGATAGATTGTGGACAGTTCAGGCGATGGATGCAGCATCTTGCTGCCAATGGTGTCGATATATTCCGCAAAGACGCCTTCCTTCTTGAGCCAGAGCGTGTTTTGCATCGCCTTGTGGATTTTGTCCGCCCTGGCCTGGAAGATTGCCGTGTCCCTTCCGATTGCCTTTCCCAGGCGCACCATCCCCACGTTTGCAGCATAGTTATAGCAACTGGCCTGGGCGCAGCCGCCGCCATTGTAAACGTGCCCGTCGGAAATCCAGGTGTTGAGGAAGCTCTGGTACAAGCCATCGCCGTCAGGGTCGAGGATGCGCTCCTCCCAGGCGAGCAATTCAGCCAAATCATCGAATATCTCCCTGCCCAGCTCCAGGTCGCCAGTACGCTCAAGATAGTGGAATGTCATGTCAATGGCCACTTCCTGCATGTCATAGATGTCATCGCTGTCCAGCAATGGTGTCAGCCTGCCATTGGAATTGGCAATGTGGTGGTACTGGGTGCCCTCATGGTCCAGGTCAGGGCGGTCCGCCCCGTCATACCAAACCTTTTCTGGCTCCTTGCTGCGCTGCATTGTCTTGAGATGAGCGCGAATCGCGCCCCTTACCCTGTCAAACCAGCCAGCATCGGAGGCACCATACCATCCACGCCATCCAAGGAAGGGTGCATGATAGCCCACTGCGCCATGGTTGAAAGTGGGGGTGTGATACGAAGCGTCCAGTGCAATCTGCATGTCCTGCACCGTGCCGTCCAAGCGTCTGTCAGGCGATACGCAGACTATGCCCTGCCCTTTCTTGAGAATGCGGAGGCAAATATCCCTGAGCATGGGATTGCCCAGGTATTTTTTCAGTGTCTCAGGCTTTTCATTGACCATTACAATGATTTCGCCTGAAAGTCTTTCGCCCGCCATTAGGCGCCTGCTCATCTTTATTGCGGCGGGTGCCCCCTCATGCGCAGTCAATGTCATTGCGGGCATGCTCTCCAATGCCGCTTCTGCCGCGTCCAGTTCCATCGCAGCGCCAAAGTTGTTTGCCACCAGGACGGTGTTCTTCATCTTGGGATTGTAGAGCCTGGCAATGCCGCCTTTTAGCAGGCTGGCCTCGCAATCCACGCAATCATCCTTGGACAAATCGCGTCGGGCTCCCTCCAGATTGTCAAAGCGCCCAATGAAGCCAGTCATTCCGCTCAGCACGGCGCAGAATATCACCTGCGCATCCGCCAGAATGTCGTAGCTGACGCAGAAGCCGTCATGTTCCTGCAAAGGGAAAACCTGTATATTCACCTGGCATTCGGGAAAATAGTTTCCGAACTGCGTCGCCTCGTACTCCATGTACCCGTGATGCCAGGTGCTGAGCAAATCGCCGCAGTTATGGAACCATCGCGAGTAGTTGCCGCCGAACTTCACGCCAGGCGTCAAAGCCAGGCCGCTTTGCAGCACGCCGCACTTTGCCTGGTAGCACCAGTTGTTTATCTTGTAGTCGCTCAAAGCCCCCATGAAAATGGGTGCATCACCTGCGAATGTAAAAAAACGGCGAGCCGAATCGTCATGATTATGCCCGCCATACAAAACACGGTTGTACCTGAGGTTTGAGCCAAAACAGTAAAGCCCACCCTCTTCATTCAGATGATAACGCGCTATCTCTGCCATTGTAAAAGTCCTTTTTCTTTAGAGGTAATTTCAAAACATCCAATGTGAGCGCCTTAGCGGTGCTCACTCAAGTTGGCCAACTCGCGTGTTTTCGTCTGTTGGACACCCACACAGGTTGGCCAACCTGCATGGGATTACCTGGGGCTTTACCCTACTAGTTGGCCAACTTGAGTGAGCGCCGCTAAGGCGCTCACATTGGATGTTTTGAAATTAACTCTTTATACATCGCTCTGTCCACCAGGGGACAGAGCACTACATTGCCGCGGCGACACGCTTCTTGAAATCCTCCCAGCTGCCTGCCTCCAATATGCGGTGTGGGCAGTTCTTGCCAGACCAGTCCTTGTGCATGCGCAGGCAATCCACGCCAAGACCATGCTTCTTCAAAAGCCAAGCAGTGAAGCGCACCGCATTCTCCTCGGAGCGAAGATACAGGTGATTCTCCTTGTCGCGGCACAGGCTACGGCATATCTCAATGGAAAGGGACTTCATATTGCCGTCTCCAGTGCCGTCTCCAGCATGCCAGGCGTGCTGGTCATCTGTGATCAGTTGCACAACCTCTTTCTCATCCACAGCATAATGGAATGAGACCGACACATTGTCCCGCCTGCTATTGAGATAGTTTCTTTCCTCGACTGCGGAGACACGGTTTGCCGTGTTGTGTATTGTGATGTACTTTAGTTCAGGCATAGGACCTGGCAGTTTTCTGCGCAGGTTGTATGCGTTCCTGTCCAGCAGCATCACCCGCATGGGCACTCCATTGCAACGGTGGCCACGCATTGCAAAAGTGGCGCAGCCTGAGCAGAACAAGGCCACGCCCAATGCAATAAACAGAATGCAGTACGCTGTCATCCGCGCCATGTCAATCGTTGAAATGGGTGAATGGCTCCTGGATTGTGCTGGGCGCCTTTGCCTCGCATTCCTTCAAATGCGCAACGCCTTCGCGTATTTCAGCAGCGAAAGTTTCCGTGCTGGTGTATGGTTCCTCGAAACTCATCCAGCCGTCAAAGCCCACCAGTTTCAATGCGAACATGACCTCCTCCCAGTCAATGCATCCCTTGTTAAGAGGCCTGCGCTCCCACTTGATGCCAGTCTTGCCATTGGGCTCGGTGATTTCCACGGGGAAGCGGTTCTTCACATGGACGTATGCCATGTACGGGCCCATCAATTCAACTGCGCCGCGGGGACGTATGAAGCCCTCCATGAATGAATTGGTGACATCGTAGATGAAGCCGCAATAGTCTGGCGAGAAGCGGCGCAGCGCCAGCACCGTCATTGGCGAGGCAAAGCAACTGGCGCTATGCGTTTCCAGCAGATAGCGCAAGCCGAATTGCCTGCCCATCTCCTCCAGATTCGCCAAGCCTTCAAGTGCGCGGTCCATCAATGCGGGGAATGTCTCAGGCTGGTGCATAGTCTCGTCATAGTTGTAGCCAAACCAGGGATGGGAGACGCGCAGCATCTTTGCCCCTGCAGAGGCCACTGCCTCGGACCAGCGCAGCATGTCGTCCTTGTGCCACAGTTTGCCGCCGTTGATGAAGCTGAACACCTCAAGCCCTGCGTCATTTGCCAACTGCGTCGCCTCCTTGGCATCGGCAGCAGCCGTCTCGACTTTGCCCAGCCCCCATTCTATGCCTTGTACTTCCGCCAGCAATGCCTGCTCTATGATTTCCTTTGGATTGTACTTGTTCTTCAAAAAGTTTGTGTTAACCGCATACTTCATTTGCTTGTCTCCTTGTTATTTGGTTACTATCTAGAAAACGTCATAATCTATCATGAAGCCTCGCCAGCAAGACCAATGGCATTGGCCAGACTTGATATTTTCTCTATGCTCAAGCCTGTAATCCTGCTTACATCCTCAAAACTCAGTTTCAAACGCAATGCATTCAAAGCATTAACTTCACATCCCTTCGCAAGTCCTTCAGCAAGTCCTTCAGCACGTCCCTCCGCACATCCCTTCGCAAGTCCTTCCGCAAGCGCCTCCGCACGTGCCTCCGCACGTGCCTCAGCAGTCCATTTAGCTTTAAGTTGTTCCATTGCCACGCACA
>JAFYGL010000348.1 GCA_017543165.1 Victivallales bacterium
GACGAAGAGACGAATGTAACAAGCGTTATTTTCTTTGCATTTTTCGTCTCTTCGTCTCTTCGTCTCTTCGTCCCTTTGGTCCCTGCAAGGGGAAGTGACCGATTACCAAAAAGATAAAAGATAATCTGAATACCACTTCAGAATTGTGCATTTTAACCCTTATGGGATATATTACGCCTCAATAAAAACAACAATTCAGTCTTCTCGGGGAGGCCGCGCATCGGCCTGAGAGGAAGTCATGGACTTCGACCCGCAGACTTGATCTGGTCAATGCCAGCGTAGGGAAGCAAGACATTCGCCATCTGCGGAAGTCTCACCACGGGATTTCCGCTTTTTTGTGGCAGTCAAAAACACAATTACGACTATGGTCATCATAAACGGAGAGCAAGTTGACGAGGCAGGCGGCACACTGGCAGGCTATCTGGCCAAAAACGGGCTTGACAAAGGCCGCGTGGCAGTGGAAATCAACGGCGACATCGTGCCAAAGGCCAAGTACGCAGACACCGTCCTGAAAGACGGCGACAAGGTGGAAATCGTGCGCTTCGTGGGAGGAGGCTGACATTATGGGCGGCACAATTCCATCCCAGCAAGAAATGCGGGACGCACTGGCGGCACGGCATGGCCAGGCCTTGCAGGCGCGACTGGAAAATGCCAGCGTTGCGGTCTGCGGGCTGGGCGGCCTTGGCTCCAACATCGCCATCGCACTGGCTCGCACAGGCGTTGGACAGCTCCATCTGTTTGACTTCGACCGCGTCGATATCTCCAACCTGAACCGCCAGCAGTACTTTGTACGCCAGCTGGGAATGCCCAAGACAGACGCCATGAAGGCGAACCTGGCGGAAATCGCGCCGTATTGCCGTGTCACAGCCACGCAAGTGCGCCTGGACGAGGAGAACACACCCCACCTGCTGGCAGGCATCCCAATCATAGTGGAGGCCTTCGACAAGGCGGAGGCAAAGGCAATGCTGGTCAACACCGTACTGGAAAAATATCCCGAGGCCTGGCTGGTCTCAGGCAACGGCATGGGCGGCCACGCCAGCGCCAACCTCATCCGCACGCGCCGCATAGGACGCCGATTCCTGCTTTGCGGGGACGGCGTCAGCGGAATCGAGGAAGGCCAGGGGCTTTTCTCCGCCCGCGTAATGGCCTGCGCCGCGCACGAGGCACTTGCCGTAATAAGAATCATCGCAGGAGACTTCGATTCCCCTGACGTGAAAGAATAGAGGTCAATTAAAATGCAAAAGAACGACACATTTGTTTTAGGCGGGCACAGTTTTTCATCCCGCTTCATCCTGGGCTCTGGAAAGTATTCCCTTAAACTCATCAAGGCTGCTGTGGAGAATGCAGGCGCGGAAATAATCACCCTCGCAGTGCGACGGGCCAACACCGCGGAGCACGAGAACATCCTGGACTATATCCCGAAAAGCGTGACACTGCTCCCCAACACATCAGGCGCAAGAAATGCGGACGAGGCAATTCGCATCGCACGCCTGGCCCGCGAAATCGGATGCGGCGACTTCGTCAAAATCGAAATCATGCGGGACACTAAGTACCTGCTGCCAGACAATCAGGAAACCATCCGCGCCACAGAGAAACTCTCATCGGAAGGCTTCATCGTGCTGCCATACATGTTCCCCGACCTTAAAGCCGCACAGGACCTGGCAAAGGCTGGCGCCGCCGCCATCATGCCGCTGGCCGCCCCCATCGGCTCCAACCAGGGACTGCAGGCAAAACCATTCATACAGATACTCCTCAATGAAATCGACCTGCCAATCATCGTGGACGCTGGCATAGGACGCCCCTCCCAGGCCTGCGAGGCAATGGAAATGGGCGTCACAGCCGTCATGGCAAACACCGCCCTGGCAACTGCAGGGGACATTCCATTGATGGCCTCCGCATTCCGCGACGCCATCAACGCAGGCCGCTCCGCTTGGCTGGCAGGACTGGGACGTGTCCTGGAACGGGGCGCCTCCGCCTCTGACCCCCTCACTGGCTTCCTTCATGACTGACTACTGGAGGCAATAGCACAAAATGCCAAATCAATTCTACGTCGATTCTCAATTCCTCTCGCCTGAGGCACTGGCCAGAAAACATGAACTGGAAAACAATCCCGCCTCAAGAAAGGACATAATGGAGTATCTTCCTGGCATGGAAATAATACAGTCCGACACCAGGCAGAAGGTCATGGAGCGCGTAGCCGCATACGAGCCGTCCCAGTTCACGACCAGGGATGTCATGCGCGCATTGGAGCACGAGCATTGCACAATCGAGGATTTCCAGGCGCTGTTGTCCCCCGCGGCAGAACCATTGCTGGAGCAAATGGCCACCAGGGCCCGCAGGGAGACAGTCCGCCACTTCGGCAATACAGTCTATCTGTTCACACCTCTGTACATCGCCAACTACTGCGAGAACTACTGCGTATATTGCGGATTCAACTGCTACAACCACATACGGCGCATGTGTCTCAATATGGAGCAGATTGAGCACGAAATGAAAATAATCGCCGCCTCTGGAATGGAGGAAATTCTGATACTAACCGGCGAAAGCCGCGCAAAAAGCAACGTGGAATACATCGGCGACGCCTGCGCCCTGGCAAGAAAATACTTCCGCCTGGTGGGCATAGAGGTCTATCCACTCAACACGGACGAATACAAGTACCTCCATGAACGCGGCGTCGATTATGTGACGGTGTTCCAGGAGACATACGACACCGCCCGCTACGAGCAACTTCATCTGGCAGGGCACAAGAGAGTGTGGCCATACCGCTTCGATGCACAGGAACGCGCATTGATGGCGGGCATGCGCGGCGTGGCATTCTCTGCGCTGCTGGGCCTCTCCGATTTCAGGAAGGACGCGCTGGCAACTGGCCTCCACGCATATTTTCTGCAACGCAAATACCCATTCGCGGAAATATCCCTTTCATGCCCCCGCCTGCGCCCAATCGTCAACAACGAGGCCATCAATCCACAGGACGTGCATGAACGGCAGCTCTGCCAGATTCTCTGCGCATACCGCATATTCCTGCCATTCGCAGGCATCACCGTGTCCTCCCGCGAAAGCGCCTCATTCCGCAACGGCATCGTGAAAATCGCCGCCACAAAAATATCGGCTGGCGTCTCAACAGGCATCGGCGACCACGAAAGCAAGTACACAGGAAAGAAAAATGACGAGGAAGGCGACGAGCAATTCGAAATCGCAGACGCCCGTAGCTTAAACACCATGTACAAGGACATGGAGGCAGAAGGCCTACAGCCAGTGCTGAACGACTACCTGTACGTTTAGGCTTTAGGTTGTAGGTCTTAGGAATTAGGGCTATGATTGCGGTTTTGCCGCA
>JAFYGL010000349.1 GCA_017543165.1 Victivallales bacterium
GCCCGAGGCATGGGACGTGCATTGGCAGGTATGACCGTTGAATCATCGGATCCAGGTTCTATCTATTTCAACCCCGCAACCGCAACTGGCACAGAGCGTCCTGAAATCGCCCTTGGAAACCATGTCTTGTATGTCAGCGGGCACATCAAGGACAAAAACAGTGACATTCAGCTGGGCGGCGACGAGAGCAACAACCTCGGCGGCTGGTCCATGGTTCCAAACCTCTACTATTTGCAGCCAGTCAACAGCAAAGTCAGCCTGGGCTTTGGCCTTTCCGCAACATCAGGCACAAAGACTTCCTACACCAACTACTGGCTGGGCCGTTATGGTGCCACAATGACTGAATTGGCAGTCATGGACTTCTCCACAGTCGTGGCATGGAAAGTTCAGGACAACCTGAGCCTCGGCGCAGGCCTTGTCATCGAAAAAGCAGGTCTTGTCATGGAACAGATGGTCCCTGTTGCTCCCAAAACTGACAGAAAGATGTCAGTTGAAGGCGATTCCATCGGTCTTGGCTTCACGCTGGGTGTTTTGTATGAGCCAATTGAAGGCACAAAAGTCGGTCTGGGTTATCGTTCCCGCATCAAGCACGACATTGATTTCGATGCCAAACTGAAGCATACTGGCGTGTCCACGGACGGAAGCTGCGACATCGAACTGCCACAGATCGTCAACTTCGGTGTGGAGCAGAAGCTCACTGAAAAATGGGACGTGATGATGGACATCAGCTGGTCCGAATGGAGCGTACTTGACCAATTGAAACTTAAATTCGATGACAAGTTCCTCGGTCAGAAGGAATCCACAAAGGATATGAAGTGGAGAGACAACTGGCGCCTCGCACTCGGTACTGCATACCAGCTCACCGACAAGTTGACAGGCCGCTTCGGTGTCGCCTTCGACCAGACGCCAGTCCAGAACGAATACCGCAACCTGAAACTCCCAGATGCCAACCGCTACTGGCTCAGCATGGGTCTTGGCTACAAGTTCAACGACAATGTCCGCGTTGACCTTGCATACACCCACCTGTTCATGGAATCCAAGAGCTTTGAGGAAGTCACCGCTGGTGGCACAGTGCGCGCCAAGGAAAGGTGCCGCACCGAACTGGTCAGCTTCTCCGTAACGTACACCTTCTAATCCAAACACATAACAGAAAATCCCGTGCCTGCCCAGCACGGGTACGCTCTTTGGCCCTAGGCAGTTATCCCTCTGCCTAGGGCCAAATCGTTTTTATTGCGCACAACGAAGGGTGGTACCGCATCCAGGTTGTTCTTTTGTCAAATATGTTGTTCCCGCCATGGCAACCTGAGTGGGCGCCGCCTCGGCGCCACACAAACATCGGTGCCAACATCATCCCTTGTACCGCCCTGCCCGTTCCAAGGCGGCTTGCCCAACGGCATTACGACTTTCTGGGCTGCGCCAGCGCAGGATTGCCTCAGCCAGGGATTCTGGCGTTTCCTGCGCCAGGGCTATTGCGGGGCAATCAGCCAGCAGCTCCTCATCTGCGCCAAATATCGTCGCGGCGACTGGCTTGCATAAGGCAAGAGCCTCCACCACAGTGCGGCCAAAGGGTTCAAGATGGGAGCAGCTCACCAGGCAGTCGCTGGCGGCAATATACGGCAACGCCGCCTCGTCTTTGTCATTGATGAACACACAATCCTGCAACCCCAGTTTTTCAAGCATGTTCCCAAGACGAAGCAGGTACTTTGCATCCTTGTCCGTATGCACCCTGCCTTTAAGCAGGCATTTAACATCGGGACATTCCCTGCGCACAATGCCCATTGCCCGCAAGAGAAGCACATGGTTCTTCCAAGGAGTGAAGTCCCCAGCCATGACCACATTCAGGCTTCCAGGCTTAAATGGAAGACTCGCGGGCCTTGTTGACGCAATAGCCTCCAAATCAAATAAATTCGGCAATACGCGCAACCTGTCATTTGGCAGAAACGGCCACTTGGAAGCCACACGACGGGAGACTGCCAGCACAATGGGATGCAAGAATGCCTCAAGCAAGCGCGGCAACAACGCGGGGCAGCGCACATCCCTGTCGTTGACGATGACTTTGGCATTGGTCTTCAGGCGAAGGCAAATCCAGAACAGTGCGCTCCGCATAGTGCTAAGGAAAATGGTATCAGGCCTGAACGAGGCAATGGCCTCCTTGATTTTGCCACGGGAACACCTGGCATCTACCAAAAGTTGCCAGAGGCCGCTCAGGTTCGGCATGTAGTGGTGCGCCTCTATGGCAATATCGGGATTGACTTCTTTGCAACCAGCCACCAGCAGCTGCTGTTCTTCGGCGCTGCGATTTTTTACAAGGGAGCACAGGCTTGCCTGCGCCCCGCCATAGAAACATGAGGTATCAATGTATAATACACGCGCCATCAGCAAAAGTATTCCAGAAACGAGGCGTCGCTGGTGGAAAAACGGTAGTGCGCATGCCATTCCAATGCCAAGTCACGCACTTTCCCGAGCCAATCCTCCATTTTTTCCCCGTATGCTTCCCTTGTCAGGTCTGGCGCCACAAGAATGCCCTCATTGGTCTCCGCATCCCGAAAATCCAGCGTTCCTGAAAATGGCAAATCCAGTTCGTCCTTGTCCAAAATATGGCAAAGGCGCAATTCCCTGCCATTTGCCTGAAAATGCCTCAGCAGATTTACCAAGTCCAAATCTATGAAATCGGAAATGAAGAAAGTCAAGCCACGGGTATGCCCAAGAAAAACATCTATGCCGTCGAGCACTGCGTCCAGCCTGGCAGTGCCTGACGGCTCCAGTTTGCCAAGGCCGTCAACCAGCGCATAAATATCGTCCTGCCTGGCAAAGGGCATTTGCTCCAAGCCGCCGCCATTGTAGATGAAAAGCGAAACATTGTCATTCTGCGATGCAGCGACACTGGCAAGACATGCACCAAGTATCGCAGCATACTGGTATTTGGAAAGAACGGCAGACTTGCCTTTGTAGGCCATGGACGCAGTGCAGTCCACAACTATTGCACAACGCATCACAGTATCGTCCCTGCGCACCTTGCTGTACAGCCGTTCCTGCCGCGCATACAGTTTCCAATCCACATCCCGAAGATTCTCCCCCTGCGTCCATGGCCTGTACTGGATGAAATCCCCGCCGCTGCCCTTGGAAATGCTGGAATGCAATCCTGACATAAGCCCAAGGACAGCATCCCTCGCCATGATGGAAAAGCCACCCAGGCGGCTTAACATTTCAGGTTTCAGTTGTTCTGACAAGGACGTCATAGTCGTAGCGCGGGGAACACGCGCCGCGTTTTAGCGCCGAATGGCGCTCATACACATAATTCCAGGCGGTTGTTGTTGATTTTTACAATTTTGCCCCCTGCTTCCGCGCTCTTGCGTATGGCCAGTGTGGTGAGGTGGGCGTTAATTGCGGAGCGCAGATTGTGCTGCGATTCCTTGCCCTCCTTTATGCAGTTGATAAAGTCCTCAACCATTGCGGGGAATGGATGGGAATATACATCGCCTGATTTCTTGACGCCCGTGTCCAGCGTGAAATAATCAGCCTGCCCCTCAAAGCGCTTCAGGTAGAATCTGTCATTGACAATGGTTCCCTTTTCGCCCAAAATGGAGAGATTCGCGGTATATGGATTGGTGCCCACCAGCGAGCATGTGAATACACCCAGCGCACCATTGTCAAAGCGAACCTGCGCAGTTTCAACGGAGGGATATTCATAGTAGTCGCCCACCATGGATGACTGGGCCTGGACCTGCACTATGTCGCTTCCCGTGATATAGCGGGCCATATCGACTGAATGGCAGCCTGCCAGTATGAAAGCACCGCCAGTCTGCTCCTTGTGTTTCATCCAGCCGCCACGCTCTCGCCCGAACCAGTAGTCCACATTCGCCATGAAGACACGTCCCAGCTCGCCTTCAGCAACCAGACGCCGCTGAAGATTGACCAGTTTGTTGAAACGAAGAATAAAGGCCACCATGCTCTTCACGCCTGATGCCTCCACAGTCTCCACCAGCGGAATTATATCTTCCTCGCAAATTGCAATTGGCTTTTCCAGAAAGACATGCTTTCCTGCCTTCGCGGCTAGCATGGCCTCCCTGGCGTGCTGGTTATTCGGGGTGCATATCGAGACAATGTCAATTCTGTCATCTTCCAGAATCTGCTGGAAATCCGTCACTCCAGCGCAGTCCAGCCCGAACTCCGCCTTTTTTGCGTTCACGCTCTCGATTCGCCTGCTGCCAAGTGAAAGCACCTGGCAGTCAGGATGCCTGAGATAAGCATTGATATGACCAGAGGCCACCCAGCCGCAGCCCCATACAGCACAACCATATTTACCATTCTTCATAATTACAGGCAAGTATTCAGCCTTGGCTGAATACTTAAAATTACGGGTTATTTGTCTTCTTCGTCGTCAGCGCCGTCTTCATCGTCGTCAGCGTCGTCTTCATCATCGTCATCGAAGTCCTCGAAATCCTCTAAATCCTCTTCGGATGATTCGTCGTCATCATGGCTGTCTTCATCAACGTCTGCCTCTGCCTCGGCCACAGCCTCCTCAGGCTCGGCTAAGCCAAACATGACCTTCAGCAACGGGTCACCATAACGGGACACCATGGCGCCGCCGACATAGACGCAGCGCCTTATGATCTCCTCATCAGGAGCCTCCTCCGCCTCGGAAATCATTTCGTATGACTTGTATCGTATTTCGCCGTCACGGAAATCCATTTCGAAATTGCCCAGCTTCAGGCCATAATTGGCTCGGGTGAGATACTCGGCAACCTCATTGCGCACGTCCTCGGACGCCTTGATGCGCAGGATATGATAGCAGGTGAAGTCGTTGATGCCGACGGTGACCACAACCTGGACATCGCCCAGCTTGCCATGAACGGCAAGCCCGCACTTGAAAACGCCTTCCTCTTCATTGAAATCAAAATGCCATTCATCGTCCTCAAAGAACTTCTTTATAGCGGCTGCGATGTTTTCGTTATAACTGCGTTCCTGACCATTAATCTCTCTCATTTTCATTCTCCTGTGTTTTTAATAATTGTTTTAATTTGGCTAAACACTTTTTAAGTGCTTACTCATATAACGTAGTATCCAACTGCATTATTGCATTGAAGAAAAGATTTTTCTCCTTCTTCTATATACCCTTGAGCAGCCTGTCAGCCAGGAAAAGAGGCAGTTTGGAATCCATTATCGCCTGCTGGGCGCCTGCTATGTCATATTGCAGACGAAGCAGCTTCACTTCCATGCTCTCTGTATCGTACAATACCGCGCACGCCCTGTTGTCTCCATCCCTGGGCTGGCCAACCGCACCAACTCCCACCATGGTCAATGCATTCTCTGGCACGGTCTGCTCATGGTCCAGTGTTTTCCACTCAAGTTTGCAATTCTAGCCTCGAGTTTAGTTTTTTCGTAGTCAGTCATTTCGGGAGCCTTCAGTCTTTCTTTCAGGATTTTAGTTCTAGCCTCAATTTTCTCAGGATCTCCAAACCCCTCTATAATAATTGTGCTATCTCTACCCACGATTACTTTATTTGCACTTCCCAGATCTTCGTGAGTAATATCGTTTAAGGCCACTCCGCTTTCCTGGCTCACATAAGTACCACCACAAGCAACGGAGATATCAGCCATTATATTTTTTCTAGAGTCTCCGAAGTCAATACCTTTCACAACACAGCATCTAAGAGCGCCGGAGAGAGTATTAATAACGAGGGTGGTATTTACGTTCTCATCCATCTCGTCGCATACAATCAGGAAACTTCTACCTTCTTTCATTACGATATCGATAGCGGGTAATATCTGATTTACGCTAGAGATACGTTCACCACAGACCAGGA
>JAFYGL010000032.1 GCA_017543165.1 Victivallales bacterium
AAGGGCGGTTATCATTAGCAGCATGGGATGGATGAAACGCTTCATTTTGGCGCAAGGTCAGTTGCTGTCCCTCTTTGCCGCTGTGGTCAGCAGGCGCATGAGTTCGTCTATGCCCACCTTTTCAAGGGTATCGGTGCCAGCCAGCAAATTGTCCGCCAAATCGCGTTTGCTCTGGTGCAGTTTGAGGATTTCGTCCTCAATGGTGTTCTGCGTGATGAGCCTGTAGATTGTGACAGGCTTGTCCTGGCCGATGCGGTATGCCCTGTCTGACGCCTGGTCTTCCACGGCAGGGTTCCACCATGGATCAAGATGTATGACATAGTCCGCCGCAGTCAGGTTCAGTCCCAGACCGCCCGCCTTCAGCGAAATCAGGAAGACATCGCCTTCGCCTGCCTGGAATGCCTTCACTGCCTCCAGACGCTCGTTCATGGGCGTCGAGCCATCCAGATACTGGTATTTGATGTCCCTGCTTTCGATTTCAGGCCGCACCAGTTCCAGATGTTTCACGAACTGGCTGAACACCAGTATCTTGTGCCCGCCTGAAATCAGTTCCTCAAGCAATTCCGTGAAGGTGTTCATCTTGGAACTGGCAATTGGCGAATCAGGCAGTATGAGCCTGGGATTGCATGCCGCCTGGCGCAGTTTTGTGATTGCCGCGATTACGCGGATGTGCAGGTGGTCCGCCTCGTCGCCATAGCCGCGTATCTCGTCCACCAGCTGTGAGCGCAATGCCTCGTAGAATGTCCATTCCTCTTCGGACATTGCCACGTGCAGTTGTACCTCCGTCTTGGGCGGCAGGTCCGTGAGCACCTGGGACTTGCGTCTGCGCAGTATGAAGGGCGAGACGATTGCGGTAAGGCGTTTCAGGGTGTCCTTGTCATCGTTCTTTTCAATCGGTATGGCGAACTGCTCCTGGAATGTGTTGTGAGAGCCAAGAAGCCCAGGATTGATGAAGTTGAATATGCTCCACAATTCGCTCAGGTTGTTCTCCATGGGAGTGCCTGTGGTGACAATCCTGAAGCGGGCGTTCAGTTTGACTGCCGCCCTGGAGCGCTTTGTGTTGTGGTTCTTGATGGCCTGTGCCTCGTCCAGCACCGCGATGCGCCAGTCAATCTTGTCGAATTCCTCGGCTTCGCTCTGTAACAGGCCGTAGCTTGCCACCAGCACCTTCCTGGGCCCCATGCTTTGCAGTATCTTAAGACGCTTGAGCCCGCCGAATACAATCGGTTCAAGCGTTGGTGCAAAGCGGTTGATTTCCTGTACCCAGTTGGGGCACACCGATGTGGGCGCCACGATGAGGACAGGCCCCTCGTTGGCCTTGGACAGAATGAACGCAATGGTCTGTATCGTCTTGCCCAGTCCCATATCGTCCGCCAGGCAGGCGCCTGCATGCCATGCATCCAAACGGAACAGCCAGGTATAGCCTTCCCTCTGGTAAGGACGCAGCGTCGCCTTCAACGTGCTGGGCAGGTCGGGCACCAGGGACATGGCTTTCTGTATTTTGTTTGCCTTGTCGGACCAGCTGCCGCGCTCGTCCTCTGGTGTGCAGTCTTGCAACAGCCGTTCCATGAATGGCAGTGCGAAGTTGTTGAAGCGCAGCATTCCGCTTTCCTCGTCCTCGTAAGTCACGGCTGCGAAGTCATCCAGGCGTTTTCTGAATGAATCCGCCAGGGCAATTATCTGGCCGTCGTCCAGTTGCAGGAAGTTGCCTGGCTGCTTTCTTGAGGCGGCGATGATTTCCTTCATTGAAATGAGCAGCCCATCGTCCACCTTGATTGTGCCGTCCAGCGAGAACCAGTCATTGCCGGACTTGCAGTGCATGGTGACATCCTTCATTGAGATGCGCCTGGAAATGCGGAGTTTCCTGTTTTCTGGCCAGTGCACTTGCACTTGCTTTGAGATGTTGTGAAGGGCCAGGGTGAACTGGCAGCACAGGTCCAGTGAGTTGAGTTCCCAGGACCATTGACCAATGGAATTGCTTTCGTTCAATACCTCGCACAGCAGAATCACGATGTTCGCCTGCTCGTCCTCCGCATTGAAATCGCGGACGTAGCGTTCCAGGGAACTGCCAATCAAGGTCAGCATCTCGCTTGGGCCAGAGGCAGGCCTGTAGAATTCCTGCAAGTTGGGGAATGGGCGCATCAGCATCTCGACGCGCATGGTGTCATCACCTGGTATGAGGCGCAGGTGCGGTGTCAAGTCCGTCTTCTGTGGCTTGATGCCAAGCAAATCCATGTTCACGTAAGAAAACACGCGGAACGCCTCCGCCAGGGGGCGTATTATCTGTGCCGAATCCGAGGCAATGGACTTTGGCGCATGGAAGGAATTGCCGATTTCCTGGAGTATCTCCTTGTGCATGTCCGAGAAGTCATACAGAAGCAGATCACCCTGCGTGTCCTTCTCCGTCACAAAGTTGTATGGATTGCCATTGAACTGTGGATAGATGCCGAACTGCAGCTGGTCCCCGTCCTCGCGTATTGCCAGAATGGGCTTCATCAGTTTGCACTGGAATGGAGTCGGGGTGGCATTGTCCCAGTACAGGTTGGGATGGCCAGGCAGTGCCTTCACAGCCTGCAGCAGGTGGAAATATCCCTGCGCATCACGTACTTCCGCCGAGAAACTCCTGTTGTATTCCTGGGCGATTATGTTGCAGATTACCTTGTCATGATTGCTAAGGAATGAGGGCAGGGCTTGCTGGTCGAGGCATTTCGCCAATGGGAATGGGCGTCCTTTGTTCCAATGGCCGCGCTTGCTCATGCGCTGTTCCACGGGGCGTATTCTGACAGGGCAGAGCAGGTCGTTTTCATCGTATGCGCAAAGCCATGCCAGCCTGAGTTCGTTGTTGTCCCTGGGCTTCTTCAGTATTTCATTCAGTTTGTCAATCGCCCGTTTCCATGGCGGCCTCATCGTGAAGCAGCCAGCAAGTACCGAGGTCAAATCAGTCTTGGCACCGCGGAAGTTCGCCGTGGCCGCCTGCATTTCCTTTTGTAGCCAAGGATAGTTCTCCAGCAATGGATTGAAACGTGCCGTGTCTTCCAGCAACTGGGAGGCCCCCAACTGCTCGTCGGCCATATCGACGAAGAACGAGAAGTAGTCCGCCAGCGGCGTGTTTTCCTTCTGCGCCTCTGGGTTTGGCTGCAATACAAACTTGCCCAGGTGCGACGCCAGTTTGCGGTATGCCATGCCAAGATACGGTGTGCTGAACGCATCCTGGGCCAGTTTCCCCGCACGCTCGAAATATTTGCCGCCTTGCTTCATCAGGGCGAATATGTAGAAGATGCCGCAAATGCTCCTGAAATATGCGTTGGCCTGGTCGGGAGCCTTCCTCATCCTGTCCAATATCTCCTGGTAAAGTTCAATGGATTCCTCGTTTTCCCCCCGCATGAAAAATATCCAGGCATAGCGCAGTTCTTTTGAATCGCCCTTGAGAGGCTTCAGCATTTCCTCCGCCTTGTCGATTTTCCCCTGGAGAAGGAATATGTCCACCAGAGCCAATTTGGCGCTCTCGTCCGTCTTGTCAATAATGTCCAGCAGTGACTGTTCCCAAAGGGATGTGTCCCACAGATTGGCCGCTGCCATTGGCAGGAAACTTCCTGCCGCAAAGGAAAGGAGTTGCGGCGGCAGTTTGGATATCCAGGCCGAATTGATGTGGTGCTCCAGAAACGCCAATGGCTCCGCCGTCTTGAACGCGTCGGGGAAGTTCTTCAAGAGAATCTTCAGGCTGCGCAGGAAAGACTGCAGGTTTTTGGCGTAGAAGTAGTTGCGTATGTCCCGCATAAGGCAGCCGCGCAGATTGGGAGATGACTGCCACGGCAGTATCTCGGCGACTGTGTCTGCTATTGCTGGATGCTTGTGTATGACCGTATAGGCAAACTGTTCCCTGATGCGCTTGTCAATGACCTGTATTGTGTTGTCCTGCCCGTCATTGAGTTCCTTCACTTCGTTCTGCCTTTGGGGCGGAGCCATGTTCTCCGTGGTGAAACTGCCCAGGAACATATTGTCCGTCAGCAAAGGCAATGCCTTGCGTATGTTCTCGTCCTTGAACAGGCGTACTGCGTCCTGCTTGGTGGCAGGCATCATAATAAGGGACAGCAGCGATAGATAACTGTCCCATTCTTTATTGGAAAATGAACTTACTGGCATTTTGTCTTGTTATAGTTCGATTTTGATGATATTTGCCGTTAATTTTTACTGGCAATCTTGATGACTTTTCCTTGGAGTGCACTTGCGGAGGCCTTTTCTATCATGACAGTCGCCATGTCCCCAGGCTGCAGTCCTTCCACAGGCGGGAAGTTGCATGTCTTGTTAAGGTCGCTCCTTCCTGTCCATCGGTTGGAATTGCGCTTGCTCGTCCCTTCCACCAGCACCTCCAGTTCACGCCCCACGAAGGTGCTGTTGCGTTTGCTGGCGTATTCCTCCAAATCGGCAAGAAGCAGCTGGTTCCGCTGATTCTTGGTCTCCTCTGGCACGTCGTCCGCCATGGTTTCCGCCGAACGAGTGCCTTTGCGGGGCGAATACCTGAATATGTAGGCCATGTCATAGCCCACCTCGCGCATCAGGT
>JAFYGL010000350.1 GCA_017543165.1 Victivallales bacterium
ATTCTGGGAAACATGAAATCAGTGAAAATCTGTGCCAATCTGTGGATTGAATAAAAACCATGCCATAAACATGGCACTGGACAATTACAATACTCATAAAAACAAAATGGTATCATTTGAGAAAATGGCGCCCTTCATGCTGAGGGCAAGAGTAGTGGAAGTAGGAAGGGACAGGCTTGCACAAGTCAAGAAGAAGCTTGCCTGCCTGCTCATCACTACTGACATATCAGAGAACAGCAAAAACGAGATGCTGGCGTCATTCAGTTGCCCAGTTTATCAACATTTCACATCCGAGGAAATCGAGGCTATGTTTGGCTTCCACGGCACCAAGGTGCTGGGCTTCCACCGTTCGCCGCTGACGCAGTCCGTCCTGCCCTTGCTGGCGCCATATCTTGTAGGGAGAAACGCAAAATGATGCAGAAAAAACTGAATGAACTAGTCCGCAGTGATTTGCAACGCATAGTGGCAATAGAGCCAGGCGACAATGGAGAAGCTGTGCTGTACAGGCGTGAGGAGGACGGCGGCACCAGCAGGCTGGTCATGCCATTCCACCCATGGCTGCTTGTCGGAGACCTGGACCTCTGCCAGGAATTGACCACGGCAAGCCAGTTGGAGGCACTGCATGGCGACGGTTGCTTCAAGGTCAGGGCATTCTTTGACAATGCCAATGCATACGACCAGGCGCTGAAGACGCTGCGCAAAGTGACACGGCTGTCACCTAGCCAGGGAGGCAAACGCTTCCGCATATTCAGCGACTACGACCAGCAGTTCCTGACAATGCACCCTGCCAGGCTGTTTGACGGCATGACATTTGCGCAACTCAAGCGCATGCAGATAGACATTGAGACCAGGACCTCTGGAGACAAGAAGCATTTCCCAAACCCAAACATCCCTGGCGACGAAATAATACTCATCTCAATAAAAGACACGGACGGCCTGGAGACATGCCTTTCAATCAAAGGCAGCAGCGAAAAGGCAGTCCTGGAGCAACTGGTGGAGATAGTGCGCACACGTGACCCCGATGTGATAGAGGGGCACAACATATTCAACTTCGACCTGGAGTACATCGCCACCAGATGCAAGATGTTCGGCGTACCTCTGGCACTGGGCAGGGATGGCTCCGAGCCAAAAGTCCGCGATTCCAGGCTGACCGTCAGCGAAAGAATCATTCCCTACAAGAGATACGACATCTACGGAAGGCATGTGGTGGACACGCTGCACCTGGTGCTGCTTTACGACGCAATACACAGGGACATGCCCAGCCACAGCCTCAAGAACGCCGTCAAGTATTTCAAGGTGGCCTCGCCAGAACGCACATACGTGCAGGGTAATGCAATAACAGATGTGTTTGACGCAGATCCCGAGACGCTGATCGCATATTGCATGGACGATGCCAGGGAGACAGACGCATTGAGCCGCATTCTCTCCCCGAGCTACTTCTACCAGACACGCCTGGTGCCGTTCTCATACCAGAGCTGCATAACCAGAGGCACCGCCGCCAGAATTGACGCAATGCTGTGCGCGGACTACATGCAGTCCAATGCCGCCCTGCCCTATCCTGGCGAGGCAAAGGCGTTCCAGGGCGCATTGACCGAAGGGGACAGGCAGGGCGTGTTCAACAACGTCTGGCATGTGGATGTGCGCAGCCTGTATCCATCCATAATCATCTCCAACGAAATGTGCCCAGCCAATGACACGCAGGGCACGTTCCTGCGCATGCTGCGCGAACTGCGCTCCTTCAGGCTAGCCGCCAAGGACGCACGCAAGACAGCCGCGCCAGAGGAAAGGGATTTCTACGACGCCCTGCAAAGCACATTCAAGATACTGATAAACTCCTTCTACGGCTATGCGGGCTATGCCCTTGGCACATTCAATGACTTTGAAATGGCGGCAAAAGTCACCGAGACAGGACGGAACATACTCTCTGGCATGAGGGATTTCCTGGAAAACAATGGCGCAACCGTCATTGAAATGGACACGGACGGTATCTACTTCTCGCCCGCCGAAGGCACCTCTGACATGGAGGCCTTCTGCGCAAAACTTCAATCCACTTTGCCTGACGGCATTGAAATAGAACTGGATGCGCAGTACAAGGCCATGTTCGGATACAAGAGCAAGAACTATGCCTTGCTGGCGCAGGACGACAATGTGATTCTGTCAGGTGCCGCCCTGAAATCCCGCGGCACGGAGGCCTTCCAGCGCAACTACATGAAGGATGTAATCACGCTGCTGCTGCATGGCCACAGAGAACAGGCGGACCAGGTATATGAAAAGTACGCCAAAGCCATAGAGGAGCACACACTGCCCATTGGTGACTTCGCCAAGAGGGAATACCTGTCCACTTCAACGGCAGTGTACCAGCGCAAACTGGCCGCTGGGCAGACCAAGCGCAGCGCCGCATACGAGTTGGCCCTCGCCTCAGGCAGGGAATACGCCCAGGGCGACGCCGTGGACTTCTATGTGACAGGCACCAAGAAAAGCGTGTCCGTCACGGAAAATTCCAAGTTGCTGTCCGAGGCCGATCCCAATGTGCGTGACGAAAACGTGCCTTTTTACCTCGCCAAACTCCAGCAACTCAGAAAAAAATTCCTGGAGGAAATAAAATAGTGGACTGTGGACTGTGGACTGTTCTGTGGCGGGCGATATCATCGCCCGCATTTAGCAACCACTGCCCAAAAAGCGGGGCGATGATATCGCCCCGCACTGAACTCGCCACTGTCCACTTAATTTCGCATTATGCCAACATTCAGCCAGATAATGTCATATATAATGGCGGCGTTTCTCGTCGTCGGCATCATAGACCACTTCAACCATGACAAATGGGGACTGGGGAAGAAGATGGACACAGCCCTAGGCACCTTCCCCATATTGTTCGTGGTGATGGGGGGCATAGTCGCCATAATACCGTCCTTGACCAGGATGCTGGAGCCCGCGGCGAACATATTGTGCAAGCCTCTCGGCATAGACCCTGGCGTGCTGCCAGGCCTGATACTTGCCAACGACAACGGAGGCTACCAGTTGGCTAAGTCAATGTGCGTG
>JAFYGL010000351.1 GCA_017543165.1 Victivallales bacterium
AATGGCCTGATATTTGACATCCGCACAGGTTGGCCGAACAGGTTGGCCAACCTGCATGGATATCCAACAGACGAAAACATTCAAGTTGGCCAACCTGAGTGAGCGCCGCTTCGGCGCTCATATGGACGCCCTCGGCGCCCGTAAGGACGCTTCGGCGCTCACATGGACGTCTTCGGCGCTCGCTTTATTTCAGGTAGGCGCAGATGCCCGCTGCTGCGCGGCGGCCTTCGCCCATGGCGAGGATGACTGTTGCAGCGCCCAGTACGATGTCTCCGCCCGCGAATACGCCTGGTATGGAGGTCATGTTTGTTTCGGGGTTGACGACGATGTTGCCCCTCTTGTTGATTTCAAGGCCTTCTGTTGTGGCAGGAATCAGCGGATTTGAGGCATTGCCGACGGCAACGACCACTGTGTCCACATCCAGGGTGAATTCGCTGCCTGGAATTGGCACTGGCGAGCGCCTGCCCGAAGCGTCTGGTTCGCCCAATTCGTATTTCAGGCATTCGATGGCGGTGACTTTCATGTCCGCGTCGCCCAGAATGCGCTTTGCGTTTTGCAGCATGAGGAATTCCACGCCTTCCTCACGTGCGTGATGTACTTCTTCTTTTCTGGCGGGCATTTCCGCCTCGCTGCGGCGGTAGATGAGATAGACTTTTTCCGCGCCCAGGCGCAATGCCATGCGGCTTGCGTCCATGGCTACGTTTCCGCCGCCCAGCACGGCCACCTTTTTTCCGTGCCAGAATGGCGTGTCCGCCTCGTTCTCAAGATATGCCTTCATCAGGTTTGCGCGTGTGAGGTATTCATTGGCGCTGAAAACGCCTATCAGATTTTCGCCTTCAATGTCCATGAACTTTGGCAGACCAGCGCCTGTGCCGACGAAGACCGCGTCGAAGCCGTCCTCTGTCATCAAATCGGAGAGTTTGCGCGTCCTTCCCACGCAGTAGTTGGTCTCGATTTTCACGCCCAGTTTCTTCAATCCGTCGATTTCATATTGCACGATGGACTTTGGCAGGCGGAATTCAGGAATGCCGTAAACCAGTACGCCGCCGCATTTGTGGAATGCCTCGAACATGGTGACGGAATGACCTGCCTTGGCGCAGTCCGCCGCGCAGGTTATGGAGGCGGGACCCGAGCCAATCACGGCGACTTTCTTGCCAGTGCTGGGGGCGCAGACAACTGCCTCGTCCAGTCCCTGCTGCCTGACATAATCCGCGCAGAAGCGTTCCACGCGGCCAATGCCCACTGACTTGTCCGCGTCCTTGAGCAGCTTGCCCATGGTGCAGAATTTCTGGCATTGCTTTTCCTGCGGGCAGACGCGCCCGCACACTGCTGGAAGCAAAGACGATTCCTTGATGATGGACAATGCGCCCTTGAAGTCGCCTTCAGCCGCCTTTGCCAGGAAGCCAGGTATGTTGATTGCCACGGGGCAGCCCTGCACACAGGGTTTGCTGGGGCAGTTTATGCAGCGGGCGGCTTCGTTCTTCGCCATTTCGGCAGTAAAGCCCAATGCCACTTCGTTCATGTTGTGGGCGCGTAACGCAGGTTCCTGTTCTGGCATGGCTTGAACAGGCAGAGCCATTTTTTCCTTCGGTGTCATATTTCAGATTCCTTTGTAAAGATTGCAGACATGTTCACGGGCGGCGGCCTCGATGGGCTTGAATGCGCCAAGGCGCTTTATCATGAGGTCCCAGTCCACCAGATGCCCGTCGAATTCAGGACCATCGACGCACACGAACTTGGTTTCGCCGCCGACGGAGATGCGGCAGCCGCCGCACATGCCAGTGCCGTCAATCATGATGGTGTTGAGAGAGACAGTGGTCTTGATATGGAATGGCTCGGTTGTCTTGGAGCAGAATTTCATCATGATGGGCGGCCCGATTGCAATGACTTCGTCAATGCTGCCTGATTCGCAGAGTTCCTTGAGCGGGTCTGTCACCAGTCCCTTGCGGCCAGAGCTGCCGTCGTCTGTGACAAGTATCAGATTGTCCCCTGCTATAGCCCGCATTTCGTCTTCCATGACGAAGAGTGATTTGTTGCGTGCGCCCATGATGATTGTCACCTGGTTGCCTGCCTCCTTGAGTGCCTTGGCGATTGGGTGCAATGGGGCCAGCCCCACGCCGCCGCCCACGCATACCACGCGGCCTGCTGGCTCGCCGTTGGCGCCGCGTATTGAGGTAGGTTTGCCCAAAGGACCTAATATTGCGGCGATGTAGTCGCCCTCATTGAGTTTTGCCAGTTTGATTGTGCTTGCGCCCACGGTCTGGAAAATCAGTGAGATTGAGCCTGCCTTGGGATCTGCGTCCGCAATGGTGAGTGGAATGCGCTCGCCCAGTGCTTCGTCCACCATGAGAATGATGAACTGGCCTGCACGGCGTTCCTTTGCTATCAATGGTGCCTCGACTTCCATGCGAAACACATTTTCCGACAATTGCCGCTTTTGTAGAATCTTGTTCATTTATCCTTGCATCCTGTTAGTGCTTTTCTTCAACTCCTTTGAAGCACCATTAATTTATTGTAGGAAGCACCAAAAGCAAGTTAGATGAGTTAAATGTGAGCACTTGTCCTGCGCGGCTATTGGCCGCGCGTCAGGACGTGATGTTTCCATGGGTCTGTTGCGGGGCACGGTTTTTCGCGCGGCCTGGCCGCGCGTCAGGACGCGTGAATGCCATGAGCATTTTGTATTACAATAATTCTTTGATTTTGCGTTGCCATTGTGGACAATGCAACAAGGTATGCCATATTAAGCCCGATTTTGCGATTCAATGTTTTTTCAAAACACAGAGAGGTTGAACAATGAAGAAGTACGCCAAGACCCATGAGTGGGTTGAGATTGAGGGTGGCATTGCCACGGTTGGCATATCGCAGTTTGCGGCGGACGAGTTGAAGCAGCTCACATACGTGGAACTGCCTGAAGTGGGAAAGACATTTGCCGCTGGCGAGGCCTTTGGAAGCGTGGAATCCACCAAGTCCGCCAACGAGATTTTCTCGCCCGTGGCTGGCACTGTGAGCGCAGTGAATGTTGCTCTGGAGACGGAGCCAGAGATGATAAACGAGGACGCGGAGGGCCGTGGCTGGATCATGAAGCTGGAGAATGTGGATGATTCCGCGTTGGCCTCGCTGATGACCAAGGAAGAGTATCTTGACAGTGTCAAGTGATTCAACAAGATAAAGGAGTTTAGGAGAGAAGTATGATGGAAGTGAAAATCTTTGATGACAAGGTTGCGATGGGCAAGGCGGCGGCAGCCGCAGGAGCGGCGTTTATACGCGATGCCATCGCAAAGCGCGGCGAGGCTACAATCGTGGTTGCAACAGCCCCAAGCCAGAACAACATGTACGACGCACTGGTGAAAGAGGATGTGAAATGGAGCAAGGTCCGCATTTTCCATTTGGACGAGTATATCGGCCTCAAGGATGACCATCCAGCCTCATTCCGTTTCAATCTGCACAAGACATTCCTGGACCGCCTTCCAGAGAAGCCCATGGAATTCCATCCAGTTCCAGGTGACGCGGCGGATGTGGACGCGGCAATCGCCGAGCTTTGCAAGTGCATCGGCCAGTACAAGCTGGATGTGGCATTCATCGGCATCGGCGAAAACGGCCACATCGCCTTCAATGACCCGCCAGCGGACTTCAATTCACCAAACGCATACAACCAGGTTACGCTGGACGAGGTCTGCCGCCACCAGCAGTATGGCGAAGGCTGGTTCCCCACCATGGACGCAGTGCCGCGCATTGCCATTTCCATGAGCGTGCCGCAGATTTTCTCGGCCCGTGCCATCATCAACACCGTTCCTGATGACCGCAAGGCGGACGCCGTGAAAGCCGCAGTCGAAGGCCCCGTGACGCCAATGTGCCCTGCCTCCATTCTGCAGACACATCCGAACTGCACGCTGTTCCTGGACAAGCCCGCAGCCTCCAAACTGACAAAGTAAGGAGTAGGCAATGAAACTGCTTTTCATTGGCGCAGGCAAGATGGCGACCGCCCTGGGCAAGGCAATTGTCACGGGCGGCCTGCTGGCGAAGGAAAACATAGTCGCCGCTGACATATTGGAGGCGGCACGGACTGCTTTTACCAATACGACAGGCATAAGGACAGTGCCCGACGCGGCGACAGAAGTGGCCTCGGCGGATTTCATCATACTTGCGGTGAAGCCACAGGTGGCAGCCTCTGTTGTGGCGGCATTGCCCAAGATTGGCAAGGACACGCTGGTGCTGTCCATCTGCGCAGGCATTCCGCTGGCGAAGCTGTGCGGCTGGTTTGGCAGCAAGAAGGTCATCCGCGTCATGCCCAATACGCCGCTCATGGTGGGGCAGGGCGCAAGTGCCTTTGCCGTCGCGGAGGATGTTTCGGCTGAAGAGGCGGAATTTGCCAGGAGGCTGCTATCCAGCGCTGGCAAGGCATGGCCAGTGCCAGAGGAAATGCTGGACGCGGTCACCGCCCTCAGCGGTTCTGGCCCCGCATACATCTTCGCCATGGCGGAGGCAATGGCGGAGGCTGGCGTGGCGGCAGGGCTTCCAGCAGAACTGTCATTGGAGTTGACATTGCAGACCATTACAGGCTCCGCGGAAATGATGTCCAGGCGCATTGACACGCCAGAACATCTGCGCCAGGCGGTCACATCGCCAAATGGCACCACATACGCGGCGCTTCAGGTCATGCAGTCGGCTGGCTTTGGCAAAATCATGTGCGACGCCATCATCGCCGCCAAGAAACGTTCCGAGGAACTCGGCAAATAACAACGCGGCACGCTGTTACGCGCGGCCATTGGCCGCGCGTCAGGACGCGTGACCGCCATTGGCATCTGGCAGGCACAACACTATCTGCGGGCATCCAACTTTTCCACAATCCACAGCCAACAGTCCACAATCCACAGCCCACAGTCCACAGTCCACTGTGTTCGGTATGCAAAAGCTGTCTGAAATCGAGATATTGAAAGGCATACGCAGGGGC